>JAGUXE010000056.1 GCA_020061995.1 Ignavibacteriales bacterium
ATTGTTTCCTTTAATTTTGAGTTTCCTTAGATTGTCTGCTTTTACACAAGAAAAAAAATTAATTTTTATAGGAGACATTACTTTATTGGGTATGCAGACATATTTTGAAGGAGAACGTTCATCACTAAAATCATATTTTGTTGCCAATCTTATTCCTACTTATAAATTAAATTCTGATAATATTATTATTTTTAACTATAACGGAAAATATGAAGGAACCCAGCAGGTACAAGAATTATTAGGTGGAGGGACACTTTATCAGGAATCCATGGAGCATGGCATTCTTGTAAAATTATTACATAATTTAGGTAATGATTTTCAGATTAAACCTAAAATAGGATATAAGTTGCAATATCTAAGCGAAACCAAAGACGAAGATTGGGGCGAGGGGCTTTATGATTACAGGCGATTTTCAACCGGACTTGAGATAGAAAAGAATTTTAAGGAATTAAGTGCTGGTCCCGCTGAAATAAATTTTGGCTTGAATTTTTATAATTACAAGTTCCCAAATTACGAAGCACTTTCAGCACAAACAAAAGGTACTGAATATAATGCTCCTGATACCGGTAAGAATACTTTTGATTTTAATGCTTATGGTTTTTCAGCAATAGGCAAAATATTTTTTAGTCCTAAATGGAAAGGACAAGCCAGATGTAATATGGATTTCCACAAATTTTCTGATCAGAAAATTGTAAATTCTGTGGGTGATTATGAAAACAAAAAGCGAACTAATAATATTATAGATAATACGATAGGAACAGATTATTTATTGCCATCATTTACTTTGTTTGGCATAGATTTCAAGCCTACTACAGGACTTAACTTTGGATTAAAATTCTACAATTCAAACCAAAATCATTATGAATCATCTGCAGCAGTTTTTATTAAAGACTATTATGATTATGTAAATATAAGTTATACTCCAAATGTTTCTTTACAAATAGGGAAAAAGGGGAAATTTTCTATGGTTTTTTCAAAAGAGCACAAAAAATATGATGGAAGATTGGTCCAGAATGAGAAAGGTGTTTTTGGAACTGATAAGGTTACAACTGATGGTATAACATTTAATACAACAGCTTCGTATAAATTGTGGAAAGAAATGAGTTTTCACCTTAAATGGTTGTATTATAAGTCAGAATCTAACATAAAATATGAGACAACATATAAATATAATTATAATGGAAACAGTATACTTGCTGGATTGTATTATGAGTTCTAAATAAAACGGAGGTCCAATAAAATGAAACGCTACAATATAGTCATAGTATTAGTATGTGCAGTTGTTTTGACTATGTGGACATTAGCAAAGGCGGACTTTGCTACATATGAAGATATTAAGCAAGAGGTTCAAGAAGAAATTCAGATTGACGCGCAGCAAGAAGCTATTGCAGAATCCCAAATCAGGGAAATAAAAAGTGCTGATTATCAATTGGGTAAAACAATAATTGATGCCTTTGGAAAAAGGGTAAGAATGGAGGAATATCTTTTTAAACCAGAGCCTAATCAATATAAATTTTTGGTTTTGAATTTCAGGGAAAAGAGGTTGGACTATTATTATGACTTATGGAAATTTAACTCTCCTTTACCTGATAATTATGACATAAAAAAAATATTATGGAATTGTGCAAATATATTTTTTTCAGGGATTCAACCTACTAATTGGTTGACTGAGTGGGATACTGTTGCTTCAAATACATTGGACAATTACCAGTGGCTGACAACTTTCGGTACTCCTGTTAAGATTGAATATAAGCCATGGGTATATAATGATGCTACAAATAATTGGGAACAAAGCCAAACTCCTATTGCACATTGGGTTCCAGAGTCAATTACAGACAAGATTCGTATTTTTGCTACAGATGGAAGTTATGATAAGGTCAAAGAATATTGGAGCAGTACAGTAAACGCAAGTAATCCAAACGCCCCAATATGGACATGGGAAGCAAGATATCCTGGAGCAGGTCTTGCAAATCAGACAAGTTATACTGAGAATGACCTGACTATAGCATGGAACTCAGCCAATACAGGTATAGATCAAGATGCTGACCCTAATAATAATGTCTCTCCAACTTATGAATTTTGGCCAATGGGAGAACTAGAACAAATGCCCCCACCTTCTACCCCTTTGTATTTCTGGGACAAGGAAAACTTTAAAGATAATACCTGGATACAGTTTGATTTTCATGTGATTAATAATCAAGGCAAACACTACACACTTGGTGATATTGGGATGGACGAGGAAAGTTTTGGGGAAAATCTTGATGATCTATCAAATGTAAATTTTGAATTAGTAATTCAGGCAAAAGAATTTGAAGGCAGAAAAATTGATATAGTAATAGACCCCAGTATCTTCTTTACAACTGAGGAAGCAGACGACGCAGCTCAAGTCAACAACCCCAACTCTTAATGACTTGTTAAAAATCTAACTTAGTAGAATTTTTGATATAACAAGGCGCTGGATTTCATTTGTGCCTTCGTAAATTTCAGTTATTTTTGCATCCCTGTACATTCTTTCAACTTCATAATCAGCAATATAGCCGTAGCCGCCCATAATTTGTACTGCTTCTTTAGTAACATAAGTGGACGCTTCTGAAGCGCACATCTTTGCGATTGCTGATTCCATGGAATAATTCTTTTTTTGCTCTTTCAGCCATGCCGCCTTGTATGTGATAAGTTTTGCAGTTTCTATCCTTGAGTACATATCAGCAAATTTAAATTGTATTGACTGGAGAGTGGAAATCGGAGCA
>JAGUXE010000037.1 GCA_020061995.1 Ignavibacteriales bacterium
ATAATTTTTCCATCTTCATTTTTAATTTTTTTTCCGCGGTCATCTACCCATTTTTTCAGTTTTTGTTTTGTATCGATAAGATATTCATTATGCACCCAAAGTGATCGGTTTGACTCAGATAATTGTGGAAATAATATGTTATTTTCATCTGACATGGCAAATCGTTCTACCTTTTTTATCATTTTTTGAAAACCGATGTTATTCATCTCTTCATGAGTATATCCAGTGAGATGTAAAATTCCCTGGCTCAAGTAATTATATTTTCCGGTAGTATAGTCTAATTGATATATAACATCTCCCGATGCCGATGAGATTAAATCGAGAAGATCCGTATAATTCAAGTCCTCAGGATTCACTACTAACTCATTGTTTATCTTTTTAGCAGATAAAAAGATACCTTCAATCAAATCATTTTCAAATACGGGAACTAAAGAAAATTCGAATTTGTCTTCTGAATTATTCTTCTCAAATATTTTAAAATGTTCAATTGATTTTGTATGATTGTTTTGAAGGTATTGGATCTTCTCTCTTATGAAAGTCTGGTTCTCACTACTCAGTTTTTCGATTAGTTGGTCTAACTCCAGGTTTGCAAAAGATTCATTAATGTTAAGAATAGATTTTATTTTCTCATTCAAAAAAGAGACCTTTAGATTATTCTCTATATAAGCAACACCCTCATCAATTTTATTGAGGTATTGGATTAGGGTTTTTGAAGTACAATTGTTTTTCTTTTTCATAATAAAATATTATCGAAATAATTCGGAATAAGTTGAGTAATCTCTTTCATAATGAAATATAATCCCTTAGGTTCTTTAATTCAAGAATAAAATATTTTGTTGCAATTTAAATTTCACAAATCTAAAAAGTTGAATAATTCAGACTTGTTTATTACTCACATAACCACTATCTTTATGTAGACTAAATCTAAATAATAAGTAATTGTGAAAAACAAACAAGCCGCCGAAATTTTTAGGGAATATCTAAAAAACGGCAAAAATAGAATTACGCCGGAACGCTTCGAAGTATTAGACGCTGTTTTAGAATTCGAGGGACATTTTTCTGCTGATGAATTGTACATCATGATGAAAAATGGAAAATCCAGAATTTCGCGAGCAACAGTATATAAGACTTTAGAGTTGCTTGCTTCATGTGATCTGATCTCACTTCGTAATTTCGGCGATAATATGAAACGATATGAGAGTAGTTATAAAAGGCAAAATCACGACCATCTTATTTGCATGGATTGTGGTAGAATTGTAGAATTTATAAATCCAAACATATCAAAAATAGAAACTGATATTTGTAATGAACTCGGTTTTGCACCTTCCAGTTACTCATTTAATCTTTTCACACGATGTAAAAACAAAAAAAACTGTAAGTATTTCAATGAAAAAGAACACACTCGATAGAGTAAAAAAAGGAACATATTTAACTATTACCAGTCTCCCGGTAGGAGTTCTTAAAGTTCAATTAATCAGAATAGGAATAACAGAAGGATCAAAAGTATTCTGTTTAGAGCGACTTCCAGGAGGGACAATTATTCTGCAAAAAAATAGACAAGAAATTGCTATTGGATATGATTTGGCTAAAGAAATTAACTATGAAATAATCTAAATTTATTATGAGTAAAGTACATTCCGATATAATCGAGCACAATGAAAAACATCCACATTTAAACTTTGAGAAAAATATCCCCTCATCCAAATTCCCTAAGGTAGTTCTGGTGGGAAACCCAAATGTCGGGAAATCCCTTTTTTTCAATTTCCTAAGTGGAATTTATGTTGATGTTTCTAATTTTCCGGGAACAACTGTATCAATAACAAAAGGAATCTACAAAAACTATAGCGTTTATGATACACCAGGAATATATGGTGTTTCATCTTTTAACGATGAAGAAAAAGTAGCATTGGATATTATTCTCGATGCTGATATAATTCTTAATGTTGTAAATTCATTACACCTTGAACGCGACCTTTTTCTTACTCAACAGCTAATAGAGATGGGCAAAAAGGTTACTGTTGTCCTTAATTTTTTTGATGAAGTTGAAAAACGCAAAATTAAAATAAAACCGGATAGGTTATCTGAGTTATTAGGTGTTGAAGTTATAACAACATCCGCAACAAAAAAAATCGGATTTGATAAACTTGATTTTGCAATTGAAAATGCTCGCATTGGAAATCAACCTAAAGAATTACATCACATTTTACATGAAACTCTCAACAGAGTTGGTTCGCAGGCAGAAGCATTGATGATACTTGAAGGAGATACTTTTGTAGCTGAAAAACATGGAGTACCATGCGGTACCCCAGATGAGCGTGAAATCATTTATATTGAAAGAAGAAATAGAGTTAATGAAATAGTCAGTGAAGTTGAGTATGAAGATTCTTCTAAAGGAAAGTTTCTTAACTTATTAGGAAGATTATCATTAAATCCATTGACGGGTGTCCCCATTCTTCTTCTGATGCTTACGATTTTATATTTTTTTATTGGAGATTTTGTTGCGCAGCGCGTAGTTGACTTTTCTGAAAATACTATTGGCAAAGGTTATGTTGAATATTATCTAAAATTATATGTAGCTGAGTTTACACCTTCTGAAATATCGGTAAATTTACTCGATACCAATGATGAAGTTATCGAGACTAAAAATTTCATTTTCAAGGAATCGGTTGATTCGGATTTATCAATTCTAAATGAATTTAAAACATATTCAAGACTTCCAAACGCTGAGGTAGATTTCTATTTTCCAAATCCTTTTGTTAAATTATTTTTTGGTGAGTTTGGTGTTATTAGTATGACATTAACCTACCTTATCTTCTTATTACTTCCTCTAGTAATTGCCTTTTATTTTGCGATGGCTATGCTGGAGGATAGCGGTTACCTCCCCCGTTTAGCTACAATGCTAGATAGAGTAATGAACAAAATAGGACTTAACGGAAGAGCGGTCATTCCTATTATGTTGGGATTCGGCTGTGTAACCATGGCAACAATCACAACTCGACTTTTGGGAAGTGAAAGGGAAAAAACAATAGCAACCGCAATATTACAATTCGTTATTCCATGCTCTGCACAATTGGCTGTAATAGCTGTTTTGATGAGTTCTGCCGGATTGGGAGCATTTATTATTTATGTTACTGTAATTTTTACGGTCTTAATTTTGCTTTCAACTACTCTCAATAAATTCCTTCCTGGTGAAAGTACTTCATTACTAATTGATCTTCCGATGATGAGATTTCCTGAACTTGATAATGTTTTCAAAAAAACTTTTTTTAGAACTTACGGTTTTATGAAAGAAGCTTCAATCTGGTTTTTTGTCGGAGCTTTATTTGTTGGATTATTAGATGTTACGGGAATGTTGTTGCTATTTCAAGATATTTTAGCGCCAGTAACAACAGTCTGGTTAAAACTTCCTAAAGAAACCGCCACTGCGTTTGTAATGGGAATAGTAAGAAGAGATTTTGGTGCAGCAGGATTGTTTAACTTAACACTTACATCTATGCAAATAACCGTCGCTTTGATAACTATAACACTCTTCGTCCCCTGCATTGCTTCATTTATGGTTATGTTAAATGAACGTGGATGGAAAGAAGGTATTTCGATTTGGTTGGGTACATGGTTTTTTGCTTTTCTAATAGGTGGAATTGTTGCTCAAATTATTATTTAAGTAATCTCAATGAAGTTAACTAAATATCCAATTGTCTGGAGGCGAGATGATTTTTCAATAAAAATCTATTGCTCCATTCCAAATATTGCTACGGGAATTTTATTACAAGCCGGTGAAAATAAATTTGTAATTGATCCCGGTGACGGAATACTACGTGATTTGAATTCTGATTTAAGTATTGAATCAATTCTCTCAATTTCAGACATTTTCATTACACACGGACATCACGATCATGTTGGTGGAGTTTGGTCTTTATTAACTTATTTTAGAGTTATGCGTAAAAAAAGTCCCTTGAATATTTTTTATCCCGAGGGTTGTGTAGAGATTGAAAGTATTCACAATGCGTTTATTACGGTCTATTCAAATAGCATTCCTTATAAAATCAAACTAAAAAGAATTGCTAATCAAAAAGTCATTAGAACGAGCGATGTAAAAATAAAACCATTTAAGGTAATTCATAAAGAAATTCTGCAGGATAATATTTCTAAACGAGTGGTACCTTCTCTTGGATATAAATTCAGTTTCGACAACTATACGATTTGCTACGGTGGAGATACTGCTTATTGTGAAAGTCTTGTCGATGCAGCAAAAGGTTCTGATTTAGCAATTATTGAAGCCGGCAATGATCAAAGTGATTCAGATGATATGCATATGTCAATCTCAGAGGCAAAATCTATTGGAAAGACTGCAAAAGAATATTATTTGGTTCATGTGCCTGAATAAATAACTATACTTTTCCACTAAATCTTTTCTCTTTTTTTACTACTTTAATCTTTTAATTTTATCATTTTTAATAATGGAGGATCATGCGAATATTCATTTTGGGTATCATATTTACTACCATTAGTTTTTCTCAAACAAATGATGCATTGAAATTTCCGGAAGAGACTCGATTAAAAAACATTAGGATGTTAACCTCTGAAGGTGAAAATGCAGAAGCTTATCTTTCATTCAATGAAAATAAGTTAGTATATCAGTCAACTTTTGGTGATTTACAATGTGATCAAATTTTCACAATGAATATCGACGGAACTAATAAAAAAATGATTTCATCAGGAAAAGGAAGAACAACTTGCGCTTATTTCCTTCCCAGTGACAATTCAGTCGTTTATGCCTCTACTCATCTCGAAAGTGAAGATTGTCCCGCATTGCCGGATCGAAGTAAAGGATATGTTTGGAAACTTTATGATTCTTTCGAGATATTCTCAATTAATGATGATGGCACAAACTTAAAACGACTTACAAATTCACATGGTTATGATGCTGAAGCAACTGTTTCCCCACAGGGTAATAAAATAGTTTTTACTTCACTACGTGATGGTGACCCTGAACTTTATTTGATGGATATTGATGGAAGTAATCAAACACGTTTAACTTTTGAAAAAGGTTATGACGGCGGTGCATTTTTCTCAAATGACGGCAAAAAAATAGTCTTTCGAGCAAGTCGTCCAAAAACTGAAAAAGAACTTAATGATTATAACGAATTAGTTACCTTGGGTTATGTCAGACCAACCGCTCTAGAAATATTTACAATGAATGTTGATGGTACAGACTTAAAGCAAATAACCAATTTTGGCAAGGCAAGTTTTGCCCCATTTTTTCACCCTGACAATAAAAAAATTATTTTTTCTTCAAACATTAATAGTAAGTCAGGAAGAGAATTTGATTTATATCTGGTAAATACTGATGGAACGGGTCTTGAGCAGGTAACATTTCACAAGGAATTTGATGGCTTTCCAATGTTTACCAAAGATGCTAAACATTTAGTATTTGCTTCAAACAGATTTAACAAAAATCCCGGTGATACTAATATTTTTATTGCCGACTGGAATGATTAATAATTAATAGTTTAAAGGGAGATTTATGAAGAATTTTTTATTTGTCATTGTAGCAATAATTTTTACAACGAATGCAGTTGCTCAAATAAAATCGGGTGATAGGAATTCTGAAATTACATCAAAAGAAATCCTGACTCATATAAGTTATTTAGCATCTGATAAATTAAAGGGACGTGCCACAGGTTCACCTGAAGCAGATCTAACCGTAAAGTATTTAACTTCTGAATTCAAGCATTATGGTTTAAAACCTTTGTTTGAAAAAAGTTTTAAGCAAGAATTTTCATTTACAGCTGACGTCGAATTGACGAAAAAGAATTCATTCGTATTCAAGATAAATAGTAAAAAACAAGAATTAAAATTAAAAGATGATTTTATTACTGCCCCATTTTCCGGAAATGGAAAAGTAGATGGTGATTTGGTTTTTGTTGGTTATGGCATTACAGCCCCAAAGTTAAAATATGATGACTATGAAGGAATCGATGTCAATGGAAAAATTGTTTTAGTTTTAAGATATAACCCTGAGTTTGATAATCCCCATTCAGAATTTGAACAATATTCGTCTTTTCGCTTTAAAGCATCGCTTGCAAAAGAAAAAGGCGCTAAAGGAATTTTATTCATTAACGGATTTTATCCTAAATTAGATTCCGATAACCTCATGAAATTTGAATATGATAGAGCAGCAGGAATAAAAGATTTTCCTGTTATTCATGTAAAAAGGAATTTTATTGATGAAATTTTTAAAGACTCCAGCAAAGATCTTAAATTAATTCAGAAAGAAATTAGCGATAACAAAAAACCTAATTCTTTTCAATTGAGTAATACTCAAGTAATTATAAATACAGAAGTTAAGCTTGTAACAAAAAAAGGTTACAATGTAGCCGGAATTCTTCTCGGAAACGATCCCGTCCTCAAAGATGAGTATATAGTAATTGGCGCGCATCATGATCATTTAGGAATGGGCGGTGATGGTTCTCTATATCGTGGTGAGACACCACAAATTCATAATGGTGCTGATGATAATGCTTCCGGTACAACCGGTGTTTTAGAAATAGCTCAAAAATTAAGTTCTCTGAAAAGTCAGCTTAAAAGAAGTGTAATATTTATTGGATTTGGTGGTGAAGAGCTTGGACTTCTCGGTTCTAATCACTTTGTGAATCATTCCCCTATCCCGACAGAAAAAATGATTGCCATGATAAATATGGATATGATTGGAAGATTGAATAACGATACTAGTCTAATTGTTTATGGGACCGGTACCTCAACAATTTGGAATGATCAATTAACAAAAAATAATACTTATACCTTTAAACTTACTTTTAATCCTGAAGGTTATGGTCCGAGTGACCATTCATCATTCTATGCAAAAGCGATTCCTGTATTATTCTTCTTCACGGGGACACACACAGATTATCATCGTCCATCAGATGATGCAGATAAAATTAATGCAGCAGGTCAAGAAGAAATCTTAAAATATATTTACTCCATTCTTTTATCTATTGATGAAGCTACAGCAAAACCTGAGTATGTAAACGTTCCTCGAAAAGAACAGACCCAAACAGGTGGATGGAAAGTTTATATTGGAACAATCCCGGATTATGCGTATTCAGATGAAGGATTGAAAATTACCGGAGTAAATGAAGGAAGTCCGGCCCAAAAATCAGGACTTAGAGCAAGTGATATAATATTGCAATTCGGCACAAAGAAAATCACAAATATTTATGATTATGTATATGCACTTAAAGAACATGTCCCCGGAGATATTGTCGAATTAAAAGTTAAAAGAGGTGAAGAAAATATTACTTTAACTTTAGAATTAGGGGCTCGATAATTTTTCTATAATTTTAAATTAGTGTAGAATTGATTCTTTTTATTACAAAAAAATTCCTTGAGGGTAGAAAAAACTCAAGTGGCTTCTCAATATTCTCGATTATTGCAATAATTGGGATTGGGATTGGAGTGGCTTCACTAATAATTTCATTAAGTGTGTTAAATGGTTTTGAAGAAGTGATACAAGATAAACTTGTAAATCTTGATTCACATATCCAAATTGTAGGTTTTAGCGACACTAAATTAGCAAATCAAGAGAAGACAATTAATGATGTGAAAAAACTTATCCCTAATGAATTAACTTCGATTAATTCGTTTGTTGCACAATTGGTAATAATTGGGAAAAAGAAAATTAAAGAAGGAATTACTTTAAAGGGAATTCCACAAAAATATTTTTCTGACAAATCCGGTATTGGAGCAGTTTCAGGAAATCTTAATTTAGAAGAAAAAACCAATCAAATGGTTATTGGAAAAACACTCGCTTCTAAGTTATTAGTCACTGTTGGCGACGAAATTGTTATTTATGCGCTCGGTGAAGCCACTTCTTTTTCGGAGAATTTTTTCCCATCTATAGAAAAGTTTAAAGTTATAGGCGTTTTCGAAAGTGGTATGGCAAAGTACGACGATACTTTTGCGTATATTGATTTAGAGACTTCCCAAAGTTTTTTAGAGTTTAATAATAGCGTAAGCGGTTACGAGATTAAGCTATCGAATATTTCTAAAGTTGATAGCATAGTAAATCATC
>JAGUXE010000350.1 GCA_020061995.1 Ignavibacteriales bacterium
CTTATTTCCTTAACTTTAAACGATCATCAATCTACAAAAAAAATAAGAACACTAGCATTCGGTTCATTCTCTGTATTTTCATCATTACTTCACGATTATATTAAAATCTCTGATGTTAAGGGTGAAAATGAATCACTTAGAAGAAGGAATGCAGAATTGATGCTGGAAATCTCCAAACTCAGAGATTATGGAATTCTTAATACACAACTTAAGAATCTGATTGACCTTCGTGATACTCTACAGTACAAGCTTTATCCCGCAACTATTGTATCCAAAACCTTTGCCTCATCACAAAGTACTTTTACAATTAATATCGGAATTAAAGATAGTGTGAAAGTTGGAATGCCAGTATTAAATGGCGATGGGTTTATCGGTTTGGTTTATTCAGTATCTGACGATTATGCAATTGTTCGCAACCTTCATAATTCCAACCTTAAAGTAATCGTAAAAGATGAAAGAAGTAGATTCCAGGGAATTTTAAGATGGAACGGAAGTTATTTAACTGTTACTAATCTTCCTAAAACAGCAGATATAAACGTGGGTGATAGAGTAACAACTTCAGAGCTTAGTTCATTAATCAGTATTCCTATTCCGATAGGTTTAGTTAAAGAAGTACTAAACCCTGAAAAAGGTTATTTCAACGATTTAATAATCGAACCGTTTGTTGATATTTATGGTGTTGAATATGTATTTGTTTTAGGATTGACTAAAAAGTTGTTTAATAATAATATCGAACTGAATTTTTATAGAAATCCGTAATATGAAATACGAGCAAATTAAGCCTCTCCTTTTATTTCCCCCGATTTTGATAATCCAAATATTCTTAATCCCTCTAATTAGCATCGAGGGAATTGCCCCGGATTTAATTTTAATGTTATTAGTATTCTATACTTTAAAAAACGGTCAATTATACGGGACGGTTATCGGGTTTATTTTCGGTTTGTTTTTCGATTTAATCTCCGGTGGAATACTAGGAAGTATGATGTTCAGTAAAACTCTGAGTGGTTTTATTGCAGGGTATTTCTATAATGAAAATAAAATAGATTTGCATTTTAAATCATTTGCATATCCCCTGATCGTCCTTTTAATATCGATACTGGATTCAATAACCATATCATTAATCACAAGTTTCGACATTAACACTAATATTATTACACTTTTCTTTTATCAAGGTTTATTGCCTGCTTTATTTACCTCTGCACTTTGTTTTTTCGTTACTTTCTTTTATCCGAAAGGAAGTTATATATAATGGCGAAGGTTATACTCAATGATAGAAAAACAATAATATTTACTGTAATAGTAGGAGTTTTTTTTCTTTTTAGTTTCCGTTTGTTTCAACTTCAGATTATTCAACAAAAGCAATTTGATGAAAAATCATCCGGCAACAGTATCAAAGCGATTGAACAGACACCTTTAAGAGGTGTTTTTTATGATCGTGATACAGTATTGATTGTAGAAAATATCCCGGCTTACACTGCCAGAATTACACCAGCAGATTATGATAAAAGTAACAACAAATTTTTAGAATCAATCCTTGATTTAGATGAAGGATATATTGAAAGTATTTTATTACGTAATAAACAATACTCAAAGTTTATCCCGATTAAAATAAAAAGAGGTGCTTCATTTGAATCAATTGGCTGGATTGAGGAGAATCAAGAAAATCTTCCCGGGGTTGATTACATAATTGAAATGCAGAGAAATTATCCCGCAGGAATTATGGCTTCTCATGCATTTGGCTATTCAAAAGAGATTTCTCCACAGCAACTTAAAAAAGAAAACGATTACTACACTCCCGGAGATGTCATCGGCTCAAATGGTTTAGAAAAATCTTATGAAAAATTGTTAAGGGGACAAAAAGGTTTTAATTTTATTTTGGTTGATTCAAGAAGAAGGGAAGTAGGTAAATTCAAAGAGGGTGCTCAAGATATTCCATCAATTAAAGGGAAGGATCTCGCACTAACTTTTGATGTTGACGTTCAAAGAATTGCAGAACAAGAATTAAAAGGAAAGAGTGGTGCAGCCGTTGCTATTGAGCCATCAACCGGTGAGATAATTGCGATGGCAAGCGGCCCCGATTATGACCTTAACCAGTTTTCTTATGTTACCTCACGTGAATATTTGCGTGAACTTACTTCAAATCCATTAAAGCCACAGTTTAATAGAGCTACTATGGGGGCGCATCCTCCCGGTTCTACTTTCAAAGTTTTGTGTGCTTTAGTTGGATTGGAACTTGGGGTTATTACTGATAAGACTTTACTCAATTGCAGCGGAGGTTTTACTTTCGGAAGATTTTTTAAATGTCATGGTGCTCACGGTGCAACCGATGTTTATAGAGCTCTTGAAAAATCATGCAATGTCTTTTTTTATCAATTAATATTTAAAATTGGATTAAATAGACTTGCAGATTATGCAAATAAGTTTGGACTCGGTGTTAAAACAGATATTGATCTGGGAGAAGAATCTAAAGGTTTAATACCTAGAACAAATTATTACGAGAAAATTTATGGAAAGAATTGGCCTCAAGGTATTTTGGTTAGTCTAGGAATTGGACAAGGAGAAATAAATGTTACTCCATTGCAATTGGCTTATTATACAGCACTAGTCGCTAATAATGGGGTTTCTTATAAACCTCACTTTGTACGTGGTTATTTTGACGAACATAAAAAACTTCATCGAATAGAACATGAAAAAGTGGATACCAAGTTGAGTCAAAAATCATTTGATATAGTTAAAAAGGGGATGTACCTGGTTGTCAATGGAGCCGGTACAGCTACTAATGTAAGGATTCCGGAAGTGAATGTCGCAGGGAAAACCGGTACAGCACAAAATCCACACGGTAAAGATCATGCTCTATTTATCGGTTTCGCCCCTTATGAAAATCCACAGATCGCCGTTGCGGTATTGGTTGAGAATGTAGGATTCGGATCTACACATGCTGCTCCCATAGCAAAAAAAATGATAGAAGAGTATATGAAAAAGAAAGGTTTGATTACTAAGAATTCAGTTACTCCTGTTGCAATAATAGAGGCATCCGAAATTGCAGATTGATTATAAACTAAATGACAAATTTGATTTTACATTATTCATTACTGCATTAGTATTAGTGATCATTGGGTTAATAGCAATTTATAGTTCGACCGTGAGTAATCCATTAGGGAAAGGCAATTTTGAAAAACAACTTTTTGCATTTGCAGTCGGAATAATTGTTTTTTTTATAGTCTATTTTTTACCGACAAAGTTTTTTAGAATGATCACTGTTCCTGCATATTTGTTTTCAATCCTTCTATTGATTATTGTGTTAATTATTGGTAAAAGTGCCGGGGGAGCAAAGAGTTGGATTGCTTTTGCAGGTTTCAGTTTTCAACCTTCTGAGTTGGCAAAATTATCAACTGTCATGATGCTTGCTCACTTTCTATCAAGAGAAAATATTGATTTAGAAAATCTTAAAGACATATTTATTGTTCTATTTTTAGGTCTGCTACCGGTTGGATTAATTATGTTGGAGCCGGATCTCGGAAGTTCCTTCGTTTTTTTCGGAATGATATTGATTCTTCTTTTTTGGTCAGGTATAAGCCTATTCGGAATGTTTGTAGTTCTAGCTCCTGCTTTTGTTTCAATTGCCTCAATCTTTGGTTTTTACTATATGCTAATATCGATTGGTTTTGTAATAGCCCTTTTAATATATTTTAAAAAAGATATTTTCTTAAGTGGTTCGATATTAGGCTTTAACGTCGCTTCAGGTTTTTTTGTCGATTATGTTTATGATATTCTAAGTCCTCATCAGCAGAAGCGAATACAATCGTTTATTGATCCAATGGCAGATCCTCTTGGTTCAGGTTACAATGCGATTCAAGCTAAAGTTGCAATTGGTTCAGGAGGCGTCTGGGGTAAAGGCTTTTTATCCGGTAATCAAACACAATTACAATTTATTCCGGAACAATGGACTGATTTTATCTATTGTGTAGTTGGAGAAGAATTCGGATTCGTCGGAAGTATGATTGTTCTAAGCCTCTTCCTTTTTTTGTTTGTAAGAATTTTGAGAATTGCATCAATGGCTAAAGAAAATTTCTTGAGTATGGTGATAGTCGGCATTTTATCAGTTTATTTTGTCCACTTCTTAATTAATATCGGGATGGCAATCGGTTTGATGCCGGTAATTGGAATACCTTTGCCATTTATTAGTTATGGTGGTAGCTCGCTACTTGTTAATATGGCAATGCTTGGAATTGTTCTGAATATTTATAGAACAAGAAAAAATTATACATAGGAGTATAAAATGATTTTATCTGACAAAAAGATTTTGGAAGAAATTGCAACAGGTAATATTGTTATTGAACCTTTTGAACATGAAAATTTAGGAACAAATAGCTATGATGTTAGACTTGGTAGATGGCTTGCTGTCTATGAAGATGACATACTTGATGCGAAAGAAGATAATGAGGTTTTAACTTTTGAAATTCCGGATGAAGGTTATATTCTTCTCCCTTCAAAACTTTATCTTGGTGTTACTCATGAATATACTGAAACACGAAATTTTGTTCCTTTCCTGGAAGGAAAATCTAGCATCGGTCGTTTAGGGATTGATATTCATGCAACTGCCGGTAAGGGGGATGAGGGTTTTTGCAATACATGGACATTGGAAATATCCGTTAAACAACCTGTCAGAATTTATAAACTAATGCCAATCGGGCAATTAATTTATTTTGAAATTTCCGGGGAGATTGCTACCCACTATAATTCAAAATCGAATGCTAAGTATAATGAAAAAACTATTTATCCTGTGAAATCAATGATGTATAGGAATTTTGAATAATGTTAACCTCTCAAGAAAAACTTCAGATTCAATTCGATAAACATAGTCATATTTGTGTAGGGCTTGATCCCGATAAATCAAAATTCCCATCATCTATTTTGAAATCTGATGATTCCATATTTCAGTTTAATAAAGAGATAATTGATGCAACAAAGGATTTGGCATGTGCTTACAAATTAAATTTTGCATTCTTTGAAGCAGAAGGATTGAAGGGGATTGAAACATTATACAAAACTATTGATTACATCGGGTCAAATCATTTTATTATTGGCGATGCAAAACGAGGTGATATCGGTAATACTGCTGAAAAATATGCCAATTCTTTATTTAACGAATTTAAGGTCGATGCATCAACATTACACCCATATATGGGATTTGATTCTATTGAACCATTTTTGAGTTATTCTGATAAGTTGAATTTTGTGTTAGTACTAACTTCAAATCCCGGAGCGGCAGATTTTGAGAAAGTGCTATTAGTCAATAATAAATTTCTTTATCAGGAAGTGTTGACCAAAGTTTTAAGCTGGAATACAAAAGAGAATCTTGGGATTGTTTTTGGAGCTACGCAAATTACCGAATTGGAAGAAAATATTTCATCATTTGATAAACTTCCTGTATTATTGCCCGGTGTTGGTGCGCAAGGTGGAAGCCTTGAAGAAGTAGTAAAACTTTTTTCAGTTTATAAAAAGAATAACTTCATTATAAATTCTAGTCGTGGAATTATCTATAAAAGTAAAAATAGTGACTTTGCAGAGCAAGCGCATATTGAACTTTCTAAACTGAACCAAATTGTTTTAAAGAATAAAAATTAATCCCTTTTCTCTTTCTGTTTATCTCTTGAATTACTAATTTTGATAAGTAATTATTAATTATTAAGATGAAAAATCAAAAAGAGCCGAAAAAGAATACTGAATTCGGCAAATTTAATGATGACAGATTTCAGCCAATTTTCCCGCCGGTAATATTATTTGACGAGATACCAACAGATATATCTCTTCCGAAATTAGTCCTTCTTAATTCTAGAATAGAAAATAAAACTTTGTCAATCACATTAGAAAATAATTGTGAAGATTACATAGATATATACCTAAAAAACAATGGTAGTAAAATAGATCTTTTCTATCATTGTAATAAAAAGATTGTTACATTCAATGATATCCGGTTTACTGAAGAGAATAATTACGAAGTCTTTTATCTTAAAGGGAAAAGAAGATCAGTAAATACTACAATTAAGTTAGACCGAGAAAAACTGGGGAGTTATTATGAGCGTACAAACTAAAGTTCCTGAAAAGTTCCTTTATGAAATATGGAAAAATCAGAATATAAATAAAGAAATATTTACCGCTTGCGGTGAAAAAATATATGTCTATGAAAGGGGGACTGAAAACATTGAAAACGGTGGACCCGATTTTTTAAATGCGAGAATTAAAATCGGTAATATTACTTATGTTGGTGATGTTGAAATTGATAATCTTCATTCCGATTGGAAAACTCACGGACACAATATCAATAAGCGCTATAATAAAGTTATACTTCACGCTGTCCTTTCGTGTGATTCAAACAATAAATATGTTTATACTCAAGAAGGACGAAAGGTGCCCACAGTATGTTTCGGTTCTTTTTTGGAAGAAGGGATTAATACCTCGCTAAGGAAAGCAATTGTAAGTGAGCGAGAGAATAAAACAAATAAAA
>JAGUXE010000231.1 GCA_020061995.1 Ignavibacteriales bacterium
TATAGAAAGAGTTAAGTTTCTAGGACAATATTTACAAAATGGAATGAAAATATTAGAACTTGGTTGCGCTGAAGGATTTTTAGGTGAAGCCATTAAGCAAAAATTTTCTGTTACCTATTGTGCTATAGAGCCTTCAGGCGATATTAAGATTGCAAGAGAAAAATTGGACAAAGTTTGGGGATCGGTTAATGAAATATCAACAAATATGCAATTCAATCTCATCTTAATATTTCATGTGTTAGAACACATTTACAATGTTAATATTATGTCTAGACTGTATAAATTACTTAGGGATGATGGAATCATTGTAATAGAGGTCCCCCATTGTTTTGGAAACAAACGATTACCTTGGGATTTCAACAAGGAGCATATTCACTTATTTAGTTTAACGTCCATATCGCGTTTGCTTGAGAGGCAAGGATTTGATATAAAAGAACTATGTACAGGCTATTACGAATCAGTAATTTACAATGATTCAATGAGGATAATTGCCTACAAAAGAAAAAGTTTTAAAGAGCAAAAAAACAATTTAGTTGATCGTTTTCAGCAATATTTGGGCAACCGATATATAATTTATGGTGCAGGGGGGGATTTTGAGGCTTTAGTGGCCCCTTATATAAAAGCAGATAATATACTTGCGATTATAGATAGTTCTAAAAACAAGATTGGGAAGCGGATAATTAGAAAAACTATTCAAGGACCAAAAGCGGTTGTTAAGTATCTAAATGAAAAGTTTTTAATTGCCACATATCGATACCAGGAAGAAATTCTGAATTTTCTTACTAAGAAAAAAGTTGATAAATCTCAGATTGTTACTTTAGAAGATATTTTTTCTTAAGGAGTTTCCTGATGAATAGAAAATGTGAAGTTTGCGGGACAGAAGATAAGAAATTTATATATTGCCAAGAATTTATTACCGTTGGCAAAATGCACCCTTTTAACTACAATATTGTTATGTGTAAACAATGTGGATTTTTGTTTGCTGATAATATTCCTTCGCAATTAGATTATGAAAAGTTTTATAAAAATAGCAATAAATATACATACAATAAAAATATCCCATTTGGCTTAAAACAAATTTATCGCGATATCTTTGGGATTAGCAACACGTTTTTATTGAAATATTATCCAAATTTAAACAAAAAAAATTTCAAAATAATTGATATAGGTTGTTCAACTGGTTATTTGTTAAATTTATTTAAAGAATCTGGTTTCAATAATGTAAAAGGGATTGAACCTTCTTTGAGTTGTAAAACAATTGCAAAAAAGATGCATGGTATAGACATAAGTTCTTGTCCTTTGTCTGAATTTACTACAAATGATAAATTTGATTTAATAATTATGACAGGGGTGTTAGAACATATACGTAATCTCAATGAAATGCTTGTAAGAATAACTTCTTTGTTGAATGAAAGGGGTTTAGTAATGGTTGTTGTGCCAAATGTGCATAAATTTAGTAAAAATCCCTGTGCACCATTTGATGAATTTTCTCTTGAGCATATTAATTATTTTAGTAAAATCAGCCTTAATAATCTAATAGGTAATCACAATTTCAAAAATATTTATTCTAAGGATATAGATGCTAAATTTTATGATTCTAAAATAATAATCTCATTTTTTAAAAACAAAGGAAAACCAAATAAGATAAAAAGAGACCTTCATGGATACTTTGCTATTACGCGATATATTTCAGCAAGTAAAAACAGATTGAGAGATGTTGAAAGAAAGATTGATTATTTAATCAACTCAAGGTCAAAAGTTGTTATATGGGGAGTAGGGTCTTTAACTTCAAGGCTTATGGCTACAACTAATCTTTTAAAAATAAATATCAAGTTTTTTGTTGATAGTAATAAATCTTTACAAGGCAAGCAATTATTCAATATTAAGATAGTTTCACCAAGCATCTTTAAAAGATTGGATAAAGAGTATAAAGTTTTAATTTTAAGTAATATTTATGGTAAGGAAATGAGAAATATTCTAATAGATAAATATAATTTTAAAGGAGAGATTTTGCAAATCTAAAATATTAGGAAAGGTGAGTCGATGAAGGTAATAAAAAATTTTGGCCTCTTTGGCCTCGAAGTTATCTTTTAAAAGATTTATACTAATCAAGATAGGAGGATTTGCTATGTTAGATACACAATCAAAACTTACCCCACTAGAGATCGAGAAGAGAAACCGCCTCAAACTTTGTAAGCCGCTTGTTTATA
Source organism: Ignavibacteriales bacterium (assembly GCA_020061995.1). The sequence goes on from JAGUXE010000231.1 coordinate 2,211, forward strand.
AAAAGGTTATAAATTTTGAAGAGAAATTGTGCAAAGGCGAGAGTATCGCAATCATACAATTACAATATAATTATATTTGTAATTTTCACTGTTCTCACTGTTCAATAAGTGTCTTTCGACATAAGAAAGGTGCTAGATCATTAACGATTGGCGAGCGACTCTATGACATTCCGGTTATTGCCCCTTCGGATATACTCAATCATTGCATGAATCCTTTAGTTATTATCACAACTATAAATCATATACAGGTTATGAATCAGCTGTCTAGATTAGGGATAGAGTTGATTTATTACTTACCGATCGATGTCTATATAAATACGGAAACAACACGTTTGCCATGAAAAAATATTCCAGGCTTCGAGACTATACGCGTTGTTCTTTAGAGAGAATATTACCACTGAAATTTCCTATCAGTATGTATATAGAGACGACAAATCAATGTAATTTTCGCTGTCGTTATTATCCTATGTCTTTGCAGAATTATGCCAGAATTTCGGGTGGTTTTAGAACTATGAGTCTTCAAGAGTTTAAGAAGATATGCCATGATATACAAGAGGGTGGAAAGCTCAAAGTGCTGCGGTTTTATTTAATGGGTGAGCCTCTATTAAATCCACACTTACCCGAAATGATAAAAACTGCCTGTCAGATGAGGTTGTCTGAAAGAACCGAATTAACTACTATTATACTTTTCCTAACAAAAGGAATAATTGTTTTGCATACCAAAGCATCATTTGTCATATTCTCCTTATTATCTTTAAGGTCTTTACA
>JAGUXE010000055.1 GCA_020061995.1 Ignavibacteriales bacterium
AGTTTTGTTTTTAAGAAAGGCTCGTCCGCTCTCCCGCCTTAAGCCAAATAAAAAACCTCCCTCTAACGGCGGGAGGCAGAGTCGGGTCGCATTGGGCTTGAGAACATACCAAAAAGGCGCTGGTTAATTGTGGGGAAAAGAAGATTGAGGAAAAGAAGATTTTGCTTGACAACTGTATAAATATACAGTATTATTATTTTAAGCTAAAAAGGTCAAAGATTATGTCAGAACTTACTAAGAGACAAAAGCAAATCTTAGATTTTATTATTGAAGACATAGGAAATCATGGTTTCCCGCCTTCGGTTTCAGAAATACAAGACAGATTTTCCTTCAAATCTCCTAATGCTGTTCAGGATCATCTCGCTGCCCTAGAAAGAAAAAGATATATATCCCGCCATCATCACAAATCAAGAGGAATCGAGGTATTAATTCATAAAAGTAAACAAGAAAACGGGAATGGTAATGCTACGGAAATTCCTATCGTAGGAAAAGTCGCTGCTGGTTTGCCTGTTTTAGCACAAGAAAATCTTGAAGGCACTCTTGTTGTAGATAAGATTTTCGTAAAGAGTCCCAATAATGTATTTGCTTTAAGGGTTAAAGGTGATAGTATGGTTAATGCTGGTATTTTTAGTGGAGATTTTATTCTTGTCCGACAGCAACCTAATGCTAATCAGGGCGAGATTGTCGTTGCGTTAGTTGAAGATGAGGCGACCGTAAAAAGATTTTATAAAGAGAATAATCAAATAAGATTACAGCCCGAGAATGAAAATATGCCTCCAATTATCGTTAATCCAAAGGACAAAAATATCCGAATTATAGGCAAAGTAGAAGGTGTAATTAGGAAAATATAGGAGGTTTCGTGCAAAACTCAAACATAAGAATTAAAGACTTACCTGAAGGAGACAGGCCACGGGAGAAACTACTTTCCTTAGGTCCTGAGACCTTGGCAGACAAAGAGTTGTTGGCTATTCTAATTAGATGTGGTTCAAAAAATAAATCCGCTTTGGATATCGCGGAAGATATTTTAAACGAATACCGCACATTAAAAAATATTGGAGGTTTGCCAATATCAGAACTGATGAAAATAAAAGGTATCAAAAAAGCAAAAGTAATTAATATTTTGGTTGCATTTGAGATTGCAAAAAGGTTAAATCATATAAATTTTAAATAAAAATATGGAAGAATTAAAAATACCTTCTGCTGATAGCGAAAGTCACCATATTAACTATGCCTTAGTTGAAGAAACTCGCCCTATGATGTATAGGGCATTAAAATATTGGGGAAAGAAACCCCACAACATCTTTAGGAAATATATTGAAAGTTATTCCAAAAGCGATGAAATTGTTTTAGACGCTTTTGTTGGTAGTGGCATTACTGTATTTGAGGCTATTCAGGCTAATAGAAAAGCAATCGGAATGGATTTGAATCCTGTTTCTATCTTTTTAATGGAACAGATAGCGAAACCATTAGATTTTAAGAATTTCAAGCTTTACTTTGATGAAATTATTAATAAGTTAGAAAAAGAAGAAGAAAAATGTGGTTTCTTTATTACTAAATGTAATAAATGTGGCCAGAAGGCAAGAATTATAAATGTTCATTGGGACAAAGAAAGCATTATGCAGATAAGGTATAATTGTTCTTGTTCTAAGAAAAATCAAAGTAAGAAACCCGAAGATTCTGATATTAATCTTTCTAAAGATTCAGAAAAAGTAGTTATCCCATGGTGGTATCCTCAAGATAAGTTTCCCTTAATGAAACCTTTTGATCCTGCAAGAAGGTATGTTGGAGAATACTATTATAGCCTATGGACCAAAAGGAGTCTTTATTTACTCTCATATCTTTATAATGAAATAGAGAAGTTAAGTGATGATAGAATCAGAGAGGCAATGAAGTATGCTTTTATTTCTATGCTTCATTTAACTACAAAGATGCCATCTGCGAGAAGAGAAAAATCAAAAAGACCAGATTCTGGTAGTTGGGGTAGGCCGGCCTATATTTTTCCAGCAAGGCATCTTGAGATGAATCCCGTTGTTTCATTTTACCGATCCGTATTAGATAAACAAGGTATAATAAAGGCTAAAGAATCATCCGATAAACTATTAAAAGATAAAATTAAGTTAGCTAAAGATCTCGATGAATTGAAAAATAATAAAAATTGCTTAATCATCAAAGGGAATGCTTTAGAGTTAACAAAGTTCGTTCCAGAAAATAGCGTTGATTATATAATAACAGACCCACCCTATGGTGGCTTAATACAATATTTTGCATTAAGTAGCATCTGGAGCGTTTGGTTAAAAGGCAAATCCCAGGATTCTTATTTTGAAATGGATTACGCTGATGAAATAACCATAGATGAGAAGAAAGACTTTGAGTATTATCACAATATGTTAACCAAAGCTTTGAAGGAGCTCTATAGAGTGCTTAGACCAGGTAGATATTTAACGCTTACTTTTCATAATCGTGAAATAAACGTTTGGAATTCTGTTTTAAAAGCGGGCGCCTATTCTGGTTTTATCTTTGAGAAAATTATATATCAACCTAATAAGCGTGCTTCAGAGGCAGGTGTCGCTATGCCATATGGGAGTGCAATAAGTGATTATTATCTTCGATTTCGCAAACCTCTTACTTCAGAAAAAGTAGAGAATAAAAAGATAGAATCTAGCGTGTTTCCAAACATTGTTTTAAAAGCTGCAAAAGATATAATTATTAAAAGAGGCGAACCAACAGAGATGACTTTTATTTTAAATGGTATTTATGTTGAGCTATTGAGTCACGGTGAATATTTTGAAGGAGACAACGAAGAGATTATCGATATTCTCAAGGGAAATATTGGTAAGGAGTTTGTTTTAATTGAGAATAAAGAAAATGCAAAATTAGGTTCTAAATGGTGGTTAAAAGATCCAGATTCCGTATTGCATAAAGGAGTTCCTCTTTCGGATAGGGTAGAGAGAGCCATTATTGACATTTTAAAAAGAAATATAAAGGTAACCTATGATGAGGTATTAAGAGAAATATTCGTCAAGTTTGCAAATGGTTTGACTCCTGATTCAAAGAAAATATTAGATATTCTTAAAGAGTATGCAGAAAAAGCTGGGGAAGGGAAATGGAGATATAAAGCCCAAGCTGAATTGAGAGAGAGCCAGCATAGCGAACTTATTTTCTATTTAGCAAAGCTTGGCATGAATAGTGGTTTTAAAGTTTGGATTGGCTCAAAAGAACAAGGCGAACAGTTTGAAGGTCTACGACTAAAAGACTTATCTTCAAAAGATTTAGATGTAGGTAATCTAACGCCACATCAAATTTCACGCTTGAAAGATGTTGATGTTATTTGGCACAAGAAAGGTTCCATCAGCTATCTGTTTGAAGTTGAGAATACAACTAGTATTACAAGCGCCTTAGAAAGAGGCTCAAATATACCTAGTAATTATAAATGTAAGAAGATAATCATTTTGCCAAATGAAAGAAAAGGATTTTTGATAAGAAAATTAAACGAACCAATGTTTAAAGATAATTTTGAGAAATATTCTTGGTCCATAACATACTATGATGAAATAATAAATTTTTATAGGTTATATAAAAATAAAAATATTTCTATGAACAAAATAGATGCCGTAATTAAGGAAGGCAAATGAAAAAAATCATAACAAAGCTGAAGATTGGCGATAAGGTCGGTCAGTACGGGATATGGAAAGGCGAAGAAAGAGGAGTCTATGATATTAGGAATAAGTTGAATGATTTGACAGGTAAAGAATGGATTAAGCTCACCAAGAGCGTTTGGAAAAGCGAAAGATGCGTAGACGATAAGATAGCTTTTGAACATCCAGCCCCATTTTTAATAAAGGATATCATAAAATTAGTAACTTTATTTACAAAAAATAACGCTATTGTATTAGATCCATTTGCTGGCTCTGGAACAACCTTGGCTGCTTGTGCGCTAGAAGGAAGACGAGCTATAGGTATAGATTTGAATAAGAAATATTGTGATCTAATGAAGAGAAGGCTTAAGAAATATGTCAAAAAAGGCCAGCTAATCATTAACGGTAATTCATTAAAAAAGATTGAAGACTTGCCAGAAATTGATTATTGTGTGACTTCTCCTCCTTATCATAATATTTTAAGACATAATGGAGGTGGAGTTAGGCAGGATAGAAGTCAGAAAAGACAAGGGGTTGAGTATTATTCTAATGATCAATATGATTTAGGTAATCAGAAAGAATATCAACAATATAGGAACATGCTAGAAAAAATTATGGATAAAGTCTATAAAAAATTAAAAAAAGGGAAATATTGTTCTATTATTATAAGTGATTTTACCATTAATAAGAAAGAAACTAATGTTCATGGAGATACCATTGAACTAATGAATAGAGTCGGTTTTAGTTTTGAGGGAGCTGTAACGTTGGTCCAAGATAGTAAACCTCTTTATCCTTTTGGTTATCCTTACGCATATAAAATTAATCA
>JAGUXE010000034.1 GCA_020061995.1 Ignavibacteriales bacterium
AAGTAACCATTTTAACAAAAGAAAAAGGACTCAAAACAGTACTTTGGAACTCAACTAATATTTACGATAAGGAAGGCAAAAATATTGTAGCAACAATTGCACAAGATATTTCTGAGCGTAAAAAAAATGAGGAAGCTTTAGTCATACTGGAAACCCGTTATCGCCGTCTTTTTGAATCGGCAAAAGAAGGAATTCTAATTCTTGATGCAGAAACCGGAAAAATTATCGATGTAAATCCATTTTTAATTGATTTGTTAGGTTACTCAGAAGAAAATTTCATTGATAAAGAAATTTGGGACCTCGGTTTCTTCAAAGATATAGCGGCAAACAAAGAAAAGTTTTCTGAATTGCAGCAGAAAGAATACGTCCGATATGATAACCTGCCACTTGAGACTACTGATGGACGAAAAATTAATGTTGAATTTGTAAGCAATGTTTATTTAGTTAATAATAATAAAGCTATCCAATGCAATATCCGCGACAATACTGCCCAGAAGCAGGCTGAAAGGATACTAATTGCGAGCGAAATTAAATACCGCTCATTTTTTGAGCACAGTATGGATGCAATATTATTGACAGTACCCGATGGGAAAATATTATCTGCAAATCCGGCAGCCTGCATTATGTTTGGATATTCGGAAGAAGAATTTATAAAATTGAGAAGAAACAGTATTGCAGATGCAACGGATCCCAGATTACCCATTTTGTTATCAGAACGGAAATTAAACGGGCAGGCACATGGAGAGTTAACCCTGATTCGAAAAGACGGGACACATTTTTTCACTGAGATATCTTCAACAATTTTCACAAATCATGAAGGTCTTGAACTCACAAGTATGATAATTCGTGATATTACAGAACGCAAGCTATCGGTGGATGCATTACAGATAAGTGAAGCGAAATTTCGCAGCTATGTTGATTTTTCACCACAAGGAATTTTTGTTATTAATGCAAAGGGACAATATATAGATGCAAATGAAGCCGCACTTAATCAAATCGGATGTTCGAAGAAACGCCTATTGCAAAAAACAATTGTTGATATTCTACCCAAGGAAGAATTAGAAAAGGGAGTGAATTATTTTAATAAACTTATTAAGGAAGGCAAATCTACCAGTGAATTTAGTTTATTAAAAACAAATGGTGAAAAAATAGATGTTATTCTTGATACAGTGAAAATTAACGATGATAAATTTATAGGTTTTTCAACAAATATCACCGATCGCAAACTTGCAGAGAGAGAACTGATTGCAGCAAAAGAAAAAGCTGAACAATCCGATAAACTTAAATCAGAATTCCTTGCTCAAATATCTCACGAAATCAGAACACCTCTCAATGCAATAATTGGAAATGCAGATTATCTCAATATTCTATTTGGTGACGAAATGAATGCCGAAGCCCGTGAATGTTTTACCGGAATTCAATTAGGCTCAGAAAGAATTGTTAGAACGGTTGATTTAGTATTAAACATATCTGAAATTAAAACAAGTGGTTATCAACCCAATTATAGTAAAGTTGATCTCAATTTAGAAATCTTAAAAAAATTGTATCAAAATCATATACTTGCAGCGAAACAGAAAAATTTAGAATTCACATATCATTGTGAGTTAAAAGAGAGCATAGTGGTTGTTGACGAGTATAGTGTTACTCAGATATTTATACACCTAATCGATAATGCTATTAAATATACACCTTCAGGAAAGGTAGAAATTCATTTGACAAAACATAAAGCCGGTAATATTATGGTGGAAGTAATTGATTCAGGAATAGGAATCAGTGAAGAATTTCTGTCGAGATTATATGAACCATTCAGTCAAGAGGAGCATGGTTATTCGAGAAATTTTGAAGGTAACGGACTTGGATTAGCGCTTGTCAAAAACTACTGTGAGATTAATAATATAAAAATTGAAGTTGAGAGCAAAAAAAATGTCGGTTCAACTTTTAGAACTATTTTTAGTGATATAGAATCAGGGGTGCAAAAATGAAAAAAATGTTAATTGTAGAGGATGATTATTTATCCGTAATTGTAATGCAAAGATTGTTCCGACCTCATTTTGAAATATTTTTAGCAGATTCGGCTGAAAAATTCTTTGAGATTTTTAACAACAATATTTTTGATATAATAATAATGGATATTTCATTAAAAGGAAGCAAGAGCGGTTTAGATATAATAAAAGAAATCAAAGCCAACGAACATTATCCGGGAACTCCAGTTCTATGTTTAACAGCACATGCACATAAACAAATAAAACAAAATGCAATTGAAGCAGGCACTGACTTTTTCCTGACAAAACCTGTATCAAACATAGTACTTATGGAAGCAGTTGATTCACTTGTAAATAAAGGATCTAAAATTTTACAGGAGTGAATAAAAATGTCAAATTAATATGAACTAATTATTTCATCTCGATAAATCAGAAAACACAACTATAAATTCTCCTGTTTCTTAATATTATCAACTCCGAATCATCGCATCTATTATTTAGTAAATTTTAAACTCCCCCAAAGGATGTAGTCCATTTATCATCCCTTTGATTTATTGTTTTGATGAAGTGCTATTGCTATCATATTTCACAGTTATAAAATAATCTTTTAACTGAACAATTTTAGAAAGTGATAATAAGATGAACTCAATAATATTGACGGGGCAAAGAAATAAGGTAGCACTAAGAATGCGTCAGAGAATTGGAACATTGACTATAAATGAGATCCTCTATCAAAAAGACAAGACAAGAGAATTAGTCAAAAGACTACAGCGAAAACTTAAAAAAGCGAAAGAAAGAATAATCAAGATTATTACCGACTTCTAACATAATCGTTAGTAAGAGCTATGTAATGGATCTTAAAAGCTGGTTGTAATCATATATTAAACATAAAAGGAGAACTGAATCATGGGAAAGAGATATCTAATAATAACATCAATGATGTTAGTTGCTTTATTTATATTAACCGGTTGCGGCGACAACCGTGAAGATACAGAAGAGAGCGTAAAACAAGTCAACCAAAGCATGCTGGATAGGCAGGCTCAGCAAGAGAAGACATGGCAGGAGTTCAAAACTGCAATTGATCTAAAGATTAGTAATAACCAAAAAATAATTGATGATTTCAAAATAGCGATGAAAACAACGAGTCGAAAATTCAAAGCTACCTATGCAAACCGAATGCTGACTTTAGAACAACAAAATATCGAGCTGAAGAAAAGAATGAATGAATATCAGTATGTAGGTAATGAAAATTGGGAGGAATTTAAGAACGGAATTACTAATGAAATTGCCATTGTTGAAAAAGAACTTAAAGAGATTTTTGAAAAGAACGATTGAACAATATCAGGTTCAGAAACTAATAGCTACACGAATATAGAAATTAAAATTCGAAATTCAACTTTAATGCTATTAGCATAATGTTAGAAAATCAATGTAGAGAGAAATTATGAAAATCCAGATTAACACAGACAAAAATTTAACAAATAGTGAAGAATTTCAAAGTTGGTTAACCTCGTTAATTTCAGATGAACTTGTAAGGTACGAAGATCATGTAACAAGATTAGAAGTTCACCTTTCTTCTGAAGATGGAACCAAAAGCAGAGTACCAGAGATTAGATGTATGATTGAAGCCCGTCTTGAAGGACAACAACCAATTGCAGTTACCAATCATTCAGAGACTAATGAACGCTCAGTTACCGGAGCTATTGAAAAGTTAAAGTCATCACTTGAGACAAAAAAGGGTCGCTTAAAAAAATATTGAAATCATCATTTGAAAAAGGAGTTTATATGCAACATAATGTAAATAGCTTAGTTGGCTTCACTATCAGTGCATCTGATGGTGAATTAGGGAAAGTTAACGAGTTCTATTTCGATGACAAAACCTGGTCAATCCGTTATATGGTGGTTGATACTGGTGGTTGGCTGTCAGGAAGAAGAGTCCTCATTCCTCACTCTGCACTCGGATTAACTGATTGGGAGACAAAGACATTCAAAGTTAATTTGACCATGGATCAAGTAAGAAACAGCCCTGATGTAGAGACTAAAAAAACAGTTACACGTCAACATGAAATAGATTTATTCAGCCATTACGGGCTACCGGTATATTGGGGAGATGTATTTTTAGATGGATCAGTCGGCATGATTCCCCTTCCTTATGTAGGAGAAATCAAAATGGATAATGGCGATCCTAAATTGCCACATAAACAGGAGGGTGATCCACACTTAAGAAGCACCAAAAATGTAACAGATTATCACATAAATGCTAACGACGGTGAAATAGGGCATGTTGATGATTATATAATTGATGACAAAAAGTGGGATGTTGCTTTCTTTATTGTGGACACTAACAATTGGCTACCGGGAAGAAAAGTTCTTATATCACCACACTGGATTAACCGAATTGATTGGGGTGAAGAAAAAGTATACGTGAATCTTTCTAGAGAATCTATTAAGAATAGCCCCGAGTTTAATCCCAACGATCAGACAGTAAATGATTATGAAAGTAAACTATTCAAATATTATGATGAGGTGGTTAAACCTGATAAAAGTGGATCAATTATTTAGTTTAAGATAATACCGGCAAAAATCCGGTGAATGTATAAATATGAAAGGAATAAATTATGTCACTGATTGGATTATTAATCGTATTGGTTGTTGTTGGAGTGATTCTCTGGTTGATCAACAATTACATCCCAATGCAGTCAACCATTAAGAAAATTTTAAATGCAGTTGTGGTTATCGTCGTAATACTATGGATACTGAGTCTATTTGGAATCATCGATAGTGTCGATACCATCCGAATTGGAAGGTAATCGAAAGTTTAAAAAATAAATCAGATGTTAAAGTGTATTTCTCAAATTAAATAATTGTTGAGAATTACCGCTTCAGACATCAAAACAAAGGAGTTAACAATGGCTGAAATTAAAATAGAAAAGAAAACGTCTATTTGGATATGGATATTATTGGGAACCGCTATAATAGGCGCATTCATTTATTACTTGTCAAGTAGAGAGCAGACAAATGAAATGGAAGAAATTCCCAAACCTGTTGATCTCATCGATGTTAATGAGAACAACGCCACGGTAAATGCATTTGTTATTTTTATTGAATCAGATACAAACAAAATAACTCTTGACCATAAATTTACTAGTGAAGCACTTATAAAATTAACTGATGCAACAAATGCTATGGCTGCTGAAATTGGTTATGACATTAAAGCAGACATGGAAAAGGTTAAAGGTTATGCTGATTTTCTTACAAGGGATGTTATGAATACTCTACATGCAGACAGCATCAGAAAATCTTTTGATATTTTGACTAATGTACTGCAAAATATTCAACAGGCTAAATATCCTGCATTAAATATCGAAGTCGCTGAATTAAGAGAAGCATCCGTTGCAGTTAAACCTGATATACTTACGCTTGATCAAAAGGATGAAGTTAAGAACTTTTTTAAAAAAGCATCAATTTTACTCAAAAAAATGAATTAATTAGAATAGGATTTGAATTATGAACGATCACATTAAAAATCTCTTTTATCTTGAAGATTTACCCGATTATGAAGTCGCAACTGATTATTGCGATGTACGAGATTGGGATGTAATTGATATTGATTTACGTAGGATTGGAAAAGTAAGTCATCTTTTGGTAAATAAAATAGCCGAACGAGTTGTTTATCTTGATGTTGAAGTTGATAAGAGCCTTATAGAAGAGAGTTATCAAACCTATCAAGTTCCGGCTAATCAAGGTATTCATGGATTTCTTAATAAAGAAGGAGACGATCATCTTATTATCCCAATTGGCATGGTCATCCTTAATGAAGAGAAAAAACAAGTGTTAGTTACTAAAATAAATTATGCAACTTTTAGTAAAGCGAGAAGGTTTAACAGAATTGCATATATTGATCCTGATTACGAAGCTGTTTTATACCGACATTATATTGGTAACGACAACGCTGAGACAATAGAATTGGATGAAAAGTTTTATCAAAGAAAAGAGTTTGAAAATTCCTTGCATAGAAAACTAACTGAATAATCTTTATATCCAACTTTAGCTGACTACAAAGAGAGAGACTCCTAAGATTTTTCAAATCGGATAACAATTGAAAATCAAAGGAGTCTCTTTAATGAGAGATTTCAAAAACTATTTAAAAGTCTAGATAGTTTCATAAAAGAATGATAACAATATCAGTACCCATCTTATTAATACTTAATTTTGTATCCAATCTCTTTTATATAGTTTGAATTAAAATTGAATGAGCGTTTATTAATTTTGTATGAACCAAATACTCCGTTCCCGTTTGCAATATTAGAAAAAATAATTTCATCAAGACTAATTGAGAATGCATCAAGCGAACCATTGATACTAGAATAGTAACTTGATAAATTTCCATCGAATTCGATAGCCTCCAAAATTACCGGACCAACTGAGTAGGTGCTCTTCGCAGTATCATTTATTGAAATATCTCTTAAAGTTTTATCTATTGCCTCAAAATCAAATGATACTGTTTCGTCATAGGTATAATTTAGAAAATATGGTTCCTTAATTCCATTCCTATCAATGAATTTCGAAGGAATTTTTACGCTTCCTCCAATAATTCCATCAGATCCATTTTTTTCATAATATATTGTAAGTCTCGGGAAATAGAGATGTTTACGATTATCAGCTCTGTATGAACTCCAATTAATAATCCATTTATCACCCCATAAAAACTGATTCAACTTAGGATTAATACCTGTTCTGTCAAACTCATATGAATATTCGAAAACCATATCATCCGGAATAAATGTTGAGGATGATAGAAATTTTCCGTTGGGCATTTCAGCGATTACCGAAATTAAATTATTTGGTAATGGAGCAATTTGATTTGTATAGTAATAGACAAGTTTATTTTTGTATCTGGTTGTATCTTTTCTACTTTTCTCAGCTTGTGTTAAGGTGTAAGAATTATTTCGATACTCGATAACTACATTTGCACCACTTACTGTAGGATCCGCTAAATTAATTGAGGGATCATAACCATCGACATCATACAAATTTGAAACATAGACTTCTTGTCTCTTAGAATAATGGAGGTCATCACTCGCAATAATCCCATAAAGCACATAACCATCCCGGAATTCAGCTTTGGGGCGGAAGTTTTCTTCACAAGATATAAAGTTTATTGTTGATAATATTATGGCCAACATAAAGAGTACTCTTTTCATATTTCAACCTTTATAAATGCAGTCGGTAAGAAAGGTAACATATTCACTCTTTCACCGGTATTGCGGTTAAAATAAAAAAGATTTTTGCGGTTATAAACATTAATGACATTAACCCCTATTGTGAAATCCAAAATAGATATTGAAAAATCTTTGGAAATATTAAAATCTAAACGATGATAATAAGGTAACCTACTTGAATTCTTATCTCCCCATAAAATTGCAGGTTGTAAATTACCAAAGGGATCAGTTAATAAATCGGGAGTGATGACAATTCTATCATAATAACCGGCTATTGGAGTAAAAGGCATTCCTGAACGTAAAGACCATGAAAAACTTGATTTCCACCCCAAGCCTAAATCTGCTCCTGTTAAAATATGAATTGAGTGGCGGGAATCATATCGGGGATAAAAAGTTTCACCTTTTCGATTTTTAAAACTCCAACTCAAAGAATATGACATTTTAAAATAATAATGCAATTCTTGATAATTAAGGCTGGTTTCCAAACCGTATGATTCACCATCAACATGGATGAAATCATAAGAATCCCTAGAATATTTCTCACTATTAACTTCAACTAATCGTGTTAATTTTTTGTAGTAAGCTTCTGTGTCTAATGACAATTTTTCCGTAAAGAAAATATTCATGCCAAGACTTCCTTGAGTAGCTTCGGAGGGGGCAAGATATTCAGGAATTATTGTCCATGGTTCATATATAGAAATCAATTCGCGTTCATCAGCAAGCGAAATAATTTCCTGTGAATGACGCCCGAAAGCCGCTTTTAATGCAATTGTTTCAACAGGTTTATAAGTTATGCTAAATCGAGGTTCCAAAAAGAAGGGACCTCTATCCGAAATTGAAACGAAATTGACCCGCACTCCGACATCAATACCAACTTTATCAAATCTGAAGAACCTATAATTAACATGTCCTCTCATTTGATATCCATTTTTAGACAGACTAGCTTTTCGTCCATAAATATTTTCAAGTTCGAGATCAGTAGTTAAGAAAGTATTTTGTAACCCAAAATGAAGTTCATCATATGAACTATACATATAAGTAAAATTCCAATGATTAGTTATATCAGAAATTTTATTCCATCTCGGTTTTGCGCTGCTCAAGTTCGGAACGACTTCCGCTTCGTAACCACTGTATGAAAAAGTCATTACAGAATAGAGTGGACTTGACCAGACTTGATGCCAATTTAAACCAATTATATTATTCTTTACCCAATAATCTTCTCGCAATGGATCTTGATTATTTACTTCATCCTTACTTATAAAACCATGAAAGATAAATTTACCTTCAGGTACTAACTCATGATTTGCATAATTAACTTTATATGAGAGATCATAAAAATCAAAAGGGGCTTCTTTATTATTGAGATAATTTTTTAACACCTTTGTAAAATAACTTTTTCGTCCTGTCGCAATAAATGAACCCCCCGGAATGGGTCCTTCAACTGAAGCTTTTGCTGAAACAAAACTTGCACTTGCTGAGCTTTTATAGTCATTCTTATTGCCATCTTTTGTAATCACATTTAGTATTGAAGATAATCGTTCTCCATAATTAGGGGTGAATGCTCCTTTATAAAATTCAATCATCGTAATCATTTCAGGGTCAATAACACTGAATATACCAAGTGCATGAAATGGATTGTATACTGTAGCACCATTCAATAAAACTAAATTCTGATCGCTTCCCCCACCTCTTACATAATATTGAGCGGTTATATCTCCTGTTGAACTTACTCCTGGAACAGTCTGCAATGCTCTAAAAACATCTGCTTCAATACCTGTAGGAATCATTTCAATTTCTTGAATTGAAATATTGTGTAGTCCTAAATCAGTTTCAGCTTCCCGCACTGTTCTTTCTCCTACAATTGAAATATCTTCAAGTTCAATTTTTGAAGGGATTAATTTGACATCAAGCCTTGCAATTTCTCCCTCCTTAATTAAAGCAGTAATAATATTCTTTTTGTAACCGATATAGGAGAATTCGACAGTCTTTTCACCTGCCGTTAAATTCGGTAGATAGTAATAACCTCTGGTATCAGTTGAAGCACCGCGTCCGGACCCCTTAACAACAACATTAGCATAGATTATGGCTTCACCGGTTACTGCGTCTGTTACAAATCCTCTGAGTGAACTTGACTCTTGTGAACTGACAAACGGTGAATAAATATTAATAAAAACAATTATTAGAAGAGTGAATGTTTTCGGCAGAGAAATCATAATAAAAGGTATAAGTTTATTTCAAAGGTATATTTTTTAAGATCAATTTCATTATTTGTAATTAGCGTATTAACAGCATTTTCCTAACATCATAATTACTTCCTGAAGTTAACCTATAGAAATAAATTCCTGAAGTTAATTTATTCGCATCAAACACAACAGAATATTTCCCTTCGGTTTTATAATCATTCACCAAAGTGGAAATTATATTACCGAGTATATCATAAATTTTTAATGAAACCACTCCTGGTTCACTAATGGAATACTCTATATTAGTAGATGGATTAAATGGATTTGGATAATTTTGATATAGTTGAAATTCATTTGGTTGAGTTGTGACTTCGCCTTCGACTTTTGTATAAACATCGTTCAATTTTCCGGGAGTGCCATTTATTAGTGATGCTTTCCAATTCACAGCTAATGAGTTATCTAATTGTGGGTTGGTTAATGATAGAGTTGGTCCGTTCCCATTTGGCAAATTCGTCCAACTTCCACTTGATAAGTAAGAAACCTCATCTATCAAATTATTGTCATTATCAAATAGCTTTATTGTTTCCCCTTCACTACTAAACCCAAAAGAAATATTACCCAAAACACTTTGCGTTTGCGTATTAAGGTTTTTAAATTTTGTTGTATCCCGGCATAAAACAAGATAATTTTTTCCGTCTACTATTGTTTCGGATGGAAATACGAAAGTGTTAGAGATATCTTCATCTCTAAACTTCCAACCGGAAATATCAATCGGCTGATCTAACGGATTATAAAATTCAACCCAATCTTCAGTATCAAAAATCGGGGAAGATTTGTAGTTAATTTCATTAATTATTATTGATGAATAAATTAGTTCATCAGGTTCAAATATAGCTGTCAATGCAGTATCCACTCCAATATTTAGTGATATTTCATTATTAGTTGAACTACTCCCCCCTTCCCACCTTACAAAACGGTACCCGGGCATTGCCACTGCTTTTAACCGAACAGGTACATTCTTGAAAAAAACATTATTTACGTTATTATTCTTAATCATTACAGAGTTTGTATATACTCTCCCCCATTTACTATTATTAATGCTTAGATTCAGCACATAAGTTCCGCTAAGATTAAATTTAGTAAGGAAGTGATTTATCGAATTAGCAGGACGATTTAGAGCAAAATCTTTCATAATCTGAACATTACCTAACCAACTTGTACCATACGAAATTGATTGCTCCCATCTTGCTTTATGACGCGGAATTTCATCAGCAATAATAGTTGCAAGACTGTCAATAACATTAAGAATATGTTCGGGTACAAAAGTTGTATTTAAATGTGCAGCATAACGCTGAATAAATTCATTCTTGAATTCACTATTTTCCAATAACTTACGAAGCATTAGAGTTGACCATGGTGGGTTAGGCCAATTTGGTCCATTCGTTGCTGTTGCTTGTGCAAGAGTATTTGTTGTTGCCATACCTTGAGAATTACCTCCAAACGTAAAATCCATATCATAAATCATCCAACGCCATTTACCTGATACAGATTTTTCTCGCCATAATTTCATATTCGAACCCGGCCAATCGCCATTCGCTGCATATATTTGTGCAATCTGATAATCTATATACTCATCAATATCTACAATGCTTTTGATATAATCATAATTAACCGGCATCGACATATTTTTAGTGGATAAAAAATTTATCATGCTATTATATGCTGTTGCATCACCTACACTAGCGGTAACATTTTTACTTATTTCGATTAAATCAATATTATCTTTATTAACTCCATGTCGATAGTTAACATAATGCTCATTTAGTTTTTCCCTAATATTATGAATTCCCCAATATTCACCGTTTAGAAAAACAATAGCTGGACGATATTCCTGATAATCTAACTTCATTCCCTGCTCAATTAAAGTCTGTGCCATACCATCCCTAAACATTGTTCGCCACCAATCCTGTCCGGAACTTCGCAATGTAAAGTTATTATACTCAACCACTTGAATGTCAGGAAACAGCTTATAGTTCAGTTTATCATTTCCGTATTCCCCACGGAAATAAAATGCTAATGATTTCATAGCATATAATCTTGTACATCCACCATAAATCTTGACTCCAGTGTTGACTTTAAAAGCTAAAGATCTATCAGCCTCAAAAAACTCAAGATGGACAGGCCTCTCCCAATCCTGATTCCAATTTCGTGGTCCTGTACTGCAATTGGCAATAATCCCATTCGTGCCAATCACATAGATTCCGGAGGTATCGCTGAAAAAATTATCCGGATCAGTAATAATTGAAAAAATCGGGAGTTGACTCTCTTCATTGATAAAGTATGTTGCTGAAACAACATTACTAGGAGCAAAACCATCTTTAAATGCTCGGACTCTTAATGTTGTTGTCGAATCGATATTTATTTGCGAAATATAAGGTGTGCTATTTTCGGTAGGGATACTTCCATTAATGGAAAATCTATAACTAATTCCTGAGAATTGATTTTCAATTGAGATACTGATAGCTGAATTATAAAACCCACTGCTAAGTGAAAGTATTGGTTCTGCAACTCTATCATATATTGAATTTTCAGTATTTGGACTCCCAGGCGAGGATGGAAAAAATTTAAATCTGATATTAGCACCATCCGGAAATCTTCCTTCAGAAATATCACTATTTTGTAAACTGAAAGTTAAAGTATCAACTAATACTCCTGATGGATTGAAAAGTCCAATACTTTCACCTGAGGCACTAAGTTTAAAGTTTGTATGATTTCCGATTGCTTTGTCATCCGCCCAAATAAGAATAAATCCGTTCGCGGGAATAAAGAGATCAATTTGAAATTTAAATTTAAACGGTTGCGATAAATTGTCGGTTATCCCATAATTCTTGAGATTTACTTCAAAAGCGTTAGGATTATATACCTCTATCCAGTCTGCATAATCATTATAGTGAGGGTCTGTTATAGTAGATGAATTTGAAGCCATAAATTCATTGATGAACAGTTGTTGATTAAACAAAGGATTCTGAGAGAAAAGTGTTAGAATTATTGTAAAGTAAAACCATTTACAGTAAAAAGGAGTAGGTCTCATTAATGTGATCTTTTTCATTGTTATAAATCAAACTATAATATTGTAGTTTATATTATAGATGTAAATTAAGTATAAAGAAGACAAATCGAAACTGAATAAAGTAACACTTTAAGTTTAAAATAAGAAAAGGCAAAGTCGGTTTTCTTTGCCCTTCCTTACTGCGGTTTTAGCTTGTGTGAGTGTCAGCTAAATCAGCTACTGCGAACTTTGCGCAGCTTCTTCAATTAATTTTTCAGAAATATCTTTACCTAAATATTTATCAATTACGTAATGCAATATATATAAAATAGGAGTTAAGAAAAGTGCAATTAAAGATTTATAAAAATAATTAACTACACCTATCGCAAGCACAAGATTTAATTCCCAACCTGCACCAATATAAAATGCTATGAATAGAACTACGAAACTATCGATAAACTGTGAGACAAGTGTTGAACCTGTTGCTCTTGCCCAGATTTTTTCCGGACCAGTACGTTTTCTAATGAAATGAAATACAATTACATCTATTAGTTGTCCGATTAAAAAAGCTACTAATGAACCAATAATAATCCACAAACCTTGCCCGAATATTGCATTATACGCATTGTCCATATTTAAACTACCGGAATCAGTTTGTCGTTCGATCCAAAATTCAGCGGGTACTAATTCCATACTAAAATAGACCATTATGTAAGCATAGAATATCAATGAGGCAGCGGTGAATGATAAAAACCTTACACCTTTTCTTCCAAAGTATTCATTGATTATATCAGTCATAATAAAAACAACCGGCCAAAGTAATACTCCGGCAGAGAGGTTTAGTGATAGATTTTCAATCCCGAAAAAAGTGAAGTTGAAAGGAGTGATTCCAAAACTATTCTCTAACGAAAATATTTTTACACCAATAAATTCAGCAAGGATTGCATTCGCTACAAAAAATGCACCTAAGATATAAAAAAGTTTTTGTTCTTTAGTTTTCAATACTGTTCAATTAAATGTTTCACATCAACTCTTTGAATATTTCTTCAAGTTCATCCAGCATTGTTTCATCGAGAGTGAATGTCACATAATCTGCAAAATTGTTTAGTACGATAATCGAGTTAATACTTGTATCCTTTGATTCAAGATCAGCTATTCGCTTTGAGACATTATGATTTAACATTCTAATATCTTCATAAATTTTTGAAAGTTTTTCCATTTCCCAATCGGGAGCCCCACCTCTTTTCCATTTTACGTACTGTGCTAACAAGTAAAATGAAAATATTCTTACCTCGGTCTCCTCCAAAGTAGCAAAAGGCAAATGAAAATTAAACATCGGCTTCAACATACCCATGATTGGGCATCCGGAAGTGACCATCATCATTCCTAGTAAACTACTTACTCCCGATTGTAAAGAAGTAAATTTCGAATAATTTCTCGCCGGTGTTTCAACTTTAACCTCACATTCGTCAAAAGAGTTAAAGTCTTTGAATTCATTAATTACATCAACTAAATTTATTGCAACCGGACAGTATTTTATTATGGATGAATCCAAAGGGCAATGGTTGCATTTAAATAACTCTAATTGAGTCCACTCAGGATAGCTATCCCCTTCATCTCGCACAACAGTAAGGGTATCTTTATCTACTTTTACAGTAAACTCTTTAATCTTATGTTCCGAGATGTGAAATGTGTACTTAAAAAGCATTTCATCATTTTTCATAAGCTAAATTCTTTTTTTATGAGTTTAAAGTTAAATAATCTTATTGAGAATTTTAAATTTATTTAAATATTTAATTGGATTGATATTTATGTGAGCATTGTGGACTTCGGTATGAATAATAAAAAAGAGGAATTACCGCTAACTCCTCTTTAGTAAATTTGCAATGCAAAATATTTTTAATCCCTTCGAATCTTAACCTTTGAGACTGCGCCGTTCAATTTAATGAAGATTTTCTTAATTGATGAACTAAAATTTTCGCTTCTAAATGTACTCTCATTAACTTCAGTAAATCCCGGGAAACTATTTTTAGAAATTTTCATTTCATTTGTTACTTCGACGGCTAAATCCTTCGGAACGGAAATTTCGATTGAAGAAGCTCCGGCTTCTATATCAACATATGAAGAGTCTTGAGGTGGTTCACTTAATTCAAGATTAAGAGATGCTGCCCCCATTTCAATATTAACCTTTCCTACTTTAAGTTTTCTTAAATCAAGATCAGCGGCAGCGGCACCTAGTTTACATTCAATATTATAGGCCGGGTTTTTGTTTAATGCTAAGGCAAGTTTTCTATTCCCCGGTTTGCCATCATCCAAATTAATTACATTATCATCCATTTTTATTTCAAGTTTATAAAAATCATCGGCTGACATGGTATCTATTGAAAAAAATGTTGAGGCAGCCTTACTATTGATATCATATAGGTATTCATCACTTGATCCGATAGAAAAAGTTCCTGCTCCACCATAAATATGAACATCCATATTTTTAAATCTATCTTCATAATCACGAGTCACAGTTTCAATCAGGTTTTTATCTTCAATCCAATCATCATCATCACTATTACAGTGGAAGTTATTTCCGCTAAAAAAACTGAAAATCACGAGAGAAAGGAATACAGATGCCCCAGCTACAGAAACAGTTTTGGCTATTTTATTAGCAGTAAGGAATGACAATCCAAAAAGAATAAGTATTATTGGCCAATAATTATAAAGTGTTGATAATTCTATCTGAACGTTAAAAACATTAACAAGCAAATAAAGTAATCCCAAGATGATAAAAAGTATTCCCCAAAATATATTACCCGATTTCATGATTTTCTCTCTCCTTCTGCTGAGCATTAATTAGTAACCAAACACCACCACAAATTACCAGTACAGGGAAAAAATGTTCAAAATCAAATGCCGGAATTAGATTATCTAACAGAAAGAAAAATCCGAGTGTAATAAATATAATGCCAGCTACTTTTTGTCGATTTTGTTTTTTAGGATTCGCATCCGGTATCACTATAGGATTCTCCCCCTCAGTTTTTACATCTTCGTTGAAGTTCATGAAGAGCGGTTCTTGGGGAATAATTACCAAACAGATAATATATAGGATTAATCCTAATCCGTTGAAAAAGACTAATACAATTAATGCAAGTCTTGCAAGTACAGGATCGATATCAAAGTATTCGGCAAAACCACCGGCAACTCCACCTATCATCTTCTCTTTTCTGGATCTGTATAAACGCTTATTCATTTCATCCTCCGTTGTTTAAATTTCTTTCTGATGTTAACATATCAAATTATAGACGCAAAAGTCTCCAAATAATTATCAACGGTATAAATCATAAAGATGTGGTAAATCTAAACTAACTATCGGTGAAAATTAATAACTTCTCTACTTTTAGAATTGAATCTGAGTGTCAATAAAGATGCTGAAGTAGCCAAACCAACCGACAATCCAATCCAAACACCTGCAACTCCATACTGAAGTGTGAATCCTAAAAAATATCCGAGTGGTAATCCGATAATCCAGTATGAAATAAACGTGATTGCTGTTGGATATTTTACATCTGTAATTCCTCTTAACACACCTAAGCCGACTGCCTGAACACCATCGAATAACTGAAAGAAAGCTGCGATTAATAACAATGACGATGCGATCTTAATAACATCAATCTCATCAACAAACAATAGGGGTAAACTATCATTAAAAATAATTAAAATCACCGCACACGAAAGCATAAAAATTGCTGAGAGTGAAAGTGCTGTAAATCCGGCTTTTCGAGTCTCATTAATATTTCTTGCCCCAACTGCATTACCAACTCTAATTGCTGATGAAGATGAAATCCCGAGTACTACCATATAAGTCATCGACGCAATGCTGATAGCAATTTGGTGCGCCGCAAGATCTTTTGCGCTTAACCATCCAATCATAAATGCAGCGAATGTAAAAGCACCTGCTTCAAAGAAATATTGTAAGCCACTTGGAATACCTAATTTTAATAATCGTTTAATCAGTGATTTATCAATTTGTATAGGAATTATTCTCAAATTGTATTGTGAAAAACTTCTACTCTTCCTTAAGAAAAAGATTAAAACCAACATCATAAAAGTTCGAGATGTCAAAGTTGCAAATCCGGCACCATTTAACTCTAAACGAGGGAAACCAAGATTTCCGTATATATAAACCCAATTTGCAAATAGATTTACAAAATTTGCAAGAATAGTAATGATCATTGCGGGACGCATTATTGCCATTCCCTCTATAAATTGCTTATAAGATTGGAAAATCATAATCGGCAATAATGAAAATCCCAATATTCTCGTATATGGAACTGCAAGTTCAGATATTTCTTCAGGTTGATTTAGAATATAAATAATATCTGCAAAAAAGTAGGTTGCTATAACTAGAACAATTCCTGTAATAAAGTTAATGTAAAAAGATTGTTTGAAAAGATTTACAAATTCATTTTTACTGTTGGAACCAATCGAGATTGCCATTAACGGTGTAACAGCATAAGAAATCCCTATGCCAACAACAAGGGTTAGGAAGAATAAACCATTTGCGAGTGAAGCAGCAGCCAGAAAGTTATAACCTATTTGCCCAACCATCGCACTGTCAACAACTCCCATCATTACATATCCAATTTGTCCGATTGCAACCGGATAAGCAAGTTGCAGAGTCTCTTTAATATGTTTACGTACAGACTTCAAATAATGTTGATCTCAGAATAAAAATATTTCTAAATTGAATTGTTAATTTGATAATTTTTGAGCTGACATTAAAAACTTATTTTTATGGCAATAATAGCGTTAATCATCTTTGTATTAACTTATATCGGAATCATATTTACTCGTATACCGGGATTAAATATTGACAGACCATCTGCAGCATTCTCCGGTGCAGTTGCGATGGTACTATTTGGTGTCTTATCTTTTGAAGAAGCGATTAAAGCAATTGATTTCAATACAATAGTACTATTACTAGGTATGATGATTTTAGTAGTAGTTCTTGAGTTAGACGGTTTTTTTACCTTAATTGCTCAAAAGACAACACTCTTAGCCAAAAACAGATCTCAATTACTTTTCACAACAATTTTTATTACAGGTATTTCAAGTGCTTTTTTAGTTAACGATGCAGTTGTACTAATGTTTACACCGGTTATTATCAGAATATGTCTCTCATCAAAACTTAACCCCATACCATATTTAATTGCAGAAATAATGGCATCAAATGCAGGCAGCACTTTAACAATCACTGGAAATCCACAAAATATTTTAATCGGAATAACTTCAGGTATCGCCTACGGAAAATTTCTACTTATAATGTTACCTATTTCAATGATAAGTATGACCATAATTTTTGTAACAATAAAGTCACTCTACAAGAAGGATTTCTCCGATTCAGCAATCATTAAGTATGAAGAAAATTATTCAACATATCACTACTCCTCAATGAAATTCTCTGTACCAATATTTTTATTCGTTGTAATCTTATTTTTTCTAAGTAAACTAATTGATCTGTCTTATCCAATGATAGCAATACTTGGTGGAGGTTTAGTCCTTCTATTTGGGAAAATTAGACCGTCAAAAATAATTAAGGAAGTCGATTGGGTACTACTTTTATTTTTTGCTTCCTTGTTTATTGTTGTTGCCGGAATAGAGCATACTGGTTGGATGAATAGTATAATTGAAATCTCTCCTATTAAAGAGGATTTTCATGGAATTGTGTTTCTTCATTCAATTAGTTTATTTCTCTCTCAGATAGTAAGCAATGTACCACTTGTTATACTTCTTCTTCCAATTTTGAAACCTCTTGGAAGTGAATTGCTATGGTTGAGTCTCGCATCATCAGCTACACTAGCCGGGAATCTCACGATTATCGGAGCTATGGCAAATCTTATTGTTATTGAAATTGCTCGCTCATCTAAAATAGAAATAAAGTTTCTACAGTTTTTAAAAGCCGGGATGATAATAACAATTTCAACCTTAATAATTTCATCTCTCTATCTATATGTTATCTCATTTGGGGATTTTCTATGGTGAAATGTGGAAAAAATTCAGTGTATATTTAAAACAGATTGAATTGTTATATTACATACATAATTACAAACAAATATATATGGAGAGATAGATGCACAAAAAAATGATTGTTTTTGTTTTGTTAATTCTGATCGGATTAACATCCTGTGAAAAAGAAGTCGAAAAACAGCCGTTACCAAATGGCGTAAGAGAAGTTGCTGTTCTAGAATCGATTCAAGTTAAAGATTATACTTATATAGAAGTTTCTGAAAATAAAAGTAATTTCTGGATTGCTGTCCCATCGATGTCAGTCGAAAAAGGGCAAGTATTATATTTTTCAAAAAGTCTTGAGATGAAAAATTTTCAAAGCCCAACTATTAATAAAACCTTTGAATCGATTTTATTCGTTGAAGATATTAAAACAATTTCACCAGATGCAGAACAAATGGGTAATGTTACGGCTCAGCACCCAAAAATTGAAATGAGTGGAAAACAGTCTATTTCTATCAGTCCGGTAAGTGGTGGAAAAACGGTTGAGCAAGTATTTGCACAGAGTCAAAGCTTATCAGGTAAAGTTGTGAAAGTACGTGGACAGGTTACTAAATTTAATCAAGGCATTATGGATCGCAATTGGATTCATGTCCAGGATGGAACTGGAAACAAAGATGATTTTGATTTATTGATAACCTCTACCGACGTTGTAAAAATTGGGGATATAATAGTTATAGAAGGTGTAGTTGCAATTAATAAAGATTTCGGTTCCGGTTACACTTATGCTGTGTTAGTTGAAAATGCAAAAGTTACAGTCGAGAAAAATTCTTAATCATTTATTTTTTAAAGAGACGTTAAAAGCGTCTCTTTAATTTTATTTGCACTGATTCTAAGGTCAACATGCCAAAAATATTTATTACCCGCAGACTACCAGTAATTGCTGAGCAAATATTGCGTAAAAATAATTATGAAGTAACTGTTTTTTCGAAAAACCGCCCCATTACAAAAAAAGAATTAGTTAAGGAAGCTTGTAATGCAGATGCAATTATTTCTTTACTAACAGATCCAATAGACAAAGATGTTATTGATGATCTCAACAATTGTAAAGTTATTGCAAATTATGCTGTCGGTTACAATAATATAGATATCGTGTACGCAAGAGAAAAGAATATTGTAGTTACTAACACTCCTGATATCTTAACTGATGCAACTGCCGACTTAACTCTTTTATTAATGCTTGCCTGTGCAAGACGAATTTTTGAGGGAGACCAAATGGTTCGTTCAAATAAATTTGTGGGATGGGCTCCAAACTTACTTCTTGGAGTTGAACTAACCAATAAAACACTCGGAGTTATCGGTGCAGGAAGAATAGGTTCCGCTGTAATTAAAAGAGCCTCCGCTTTCGGAATGAAATCACTTTATTACAATCGATCAACAAATAGTGAAATCGAAAATGAATATTCAACAAAAAAAGTTGGATTAAATTTCCTCTTAAAACATGCAGATATTATATCAATTCATTTGCCTCTTAACTCAAATACTAAAAATCTTTTGAATCCAGAAAGATTATCATTGCTAAAACCTAACTCAATATTGATTAATACAGCACGTGGTGAAATAATAGATGAAAAACACCTTATTTATCTTCTTAAAAACAAGAAAATATTTGGAGCAGGATTGGATGTATATCTGAATGAACCAAATATTAATAAAGAGTTTCTAAAATTGAAAAATGTCATTTTAGCTCCTCACATTGGAAGCGCGACAATTGAGGCTCGTTCAAAAATGGCTGAATTGTCAGCAAAAAATGTAATTAATGTACTTAATGGAAAAAAACCGATTACTCCGGTTAATTAATAATAATACTTTAGGATATTTATGCTTCATAAGAAAAAACGTCCTTCATGGGATCACTATTTTTTAAAGGTAGCAATGCTTGTATCTGAGCGAGCAACATGTCCAAGAATGCATTGTGGCTGTGTATTGGTAAGAGATAAACAAATCTTATCCACTGGTTACAACGGTTCAATCCCGGGAGATGGACATTGTGAGGATGACGGATGTATGATTGTTGATAATCACTGTGTTAGAACAATTCATGCAGAAATGAATGCAATTTTACAATGTTCAACGCATGGAATAAGTACTCTTAATTCAATTGCCTATGTTACAAATATGCCATGTACTAATTGTGCAAAAGCATTGATAACAGCCGGGATAAAGGAAGTTGTAATTTTTTCAGAATATCATGATACTTTAGCCGAACAATTTTTCGCAAAAGCAACGGTGATGATAAGAAGAATTAAGATGCCCCCTAAAAGCATTCAATATGACTTAAAGAATTATTCTTCTGCAAAGAAAACGATTAAAAAATAGACTGAAAATGTATGTTATTTAAGACGTGTAAGTTAATCTACTTTATACTTTTTGTTTCATTTTTAATTATGACCGGTTGTACCGTTAAAGATATAACTAAAGAAGTTAAACAAATTGATTCTTCTATCTCTATCAACGAACTACTCAATAATTTTAAAGTTGATTTTAATAAGGATAAACTAGGCATCAATAAACCACAATTTAGTTTTATTGATTCGACGATGATTGATAGTAATACAAATGAGATATCAATTTATTTTAACAAGTATTTTGTAACTCAACCGATACGTGAAAAAACTGTAACAGCACTATCAACATTCCTTGATAGCTACTTGTTAGAAATGAAAAAGCAATACAATTATAAGTTTATTGTAGAAAACAAACCTCTAGAGTCCTATATACCAAATTTTTACAGATCTGATAAAAATTCACTTGATTCTTTAAGATTACCTCTTGACGCTTCACGACGTATTCCAGTTATTAGATACATTGATAAAAAAAAAGAACCAAGTAAAGGATTAAAAAATAGGAATATTGTAGTATGGAATAGTCATGGATGGTATTATAATAAGTCAATCGAAAGATGGGAGTGGCAGCGCCCACGTTTATTTCAAACTGTGGAGGATTTGCTACCAACATCTTTTGTGATTCCATATCTAATTTCTATTCTCGAAAATGCAGGTGCAACGGTTTTTCTTCCAAGGGAAAGAGATATACAAACAAATGAAGTAATTTTGGATGATGATGATCTTAGCAATTTCTTAAAAGGTAATTTGAAATCATTTTCAAAACATGAAAAAATCTCATGGGAAAAAGTAAATTTCGGCGGGTTTAGGCTTGGAGCTATTCCTTATTCTGACAATTATAATCCATTCGGCAGTGGAGCACATCACACAATTTTAACTGAAAAAGAAGAAACTGCAAGTTTTGAGTGGATACCAAATTTTCCTGAGCAAGGTAAATATGCTGTTTATATTAGTTTTGTACCTTCAGAAAAAAATGCTGTGGATGCAAATTATTCTGTTTATCATTTAGGAGGTAAAACTAAGGTCGAGATAAACCAGTTAATTGGTGGTAAAACATGGACTTATATCGGTTCATATAAATTCAAGAAAGGATACAATCCTGAGTTAGGAAAAGTTGTACTTTCAAACAAAAGTAAAGATATTAGAAAACTAATTTCCGCCGATGCGATTAAATTTGGTGGCGGGATGGGGGTTGTTAGTCGTGGTGGGAGCACGAGTGGTCGTCCAAAATTTGTTGAAGGAGCACTGTATTATCTCCAGTTTGCCGGAGCACCTGATACTTTGATCTATAATTTAGAGTCCACTGATGCATATACGGATGATTATCAAAGCCGTCCAGAATTTGCAAATTATCTTAACGGAGCACCTCTTGGACCTAATACGAATAGAAATCATGAGGGGCTCAAAATCCCTATTGACCTAACACTTGCGTTTCATACTGATGCAGGAATTACGAATAAAGATAGCTCAATAGGTACTTTAGTAATTTATAGTAGTAGAGATTTGGATTCATCCAATCATTTCCCAAATGGCTCATCTCGGTTCTCAAATCGAGATTTTGCTGATATTCTCCAAACTGAGATTGTAAACGATATCCAGTTCCATTTTGATCCCAATTGGACAAGACGCGATTTGAGAAATTCTATGTATAGCGAAGCATTCAGGCCCAATATGACCGGTGTTCTGCTCGAATTACTATCACATCAAAATTTCTTTGATATGCAGCTCGCACTTGATCCCCGCTTTAAAATTATCGTATCAAGAGCAATATATAAAGCAATGTTAAAGTATTTGTCAACTCAAAATAATTCAGATTATATAGTTACTCCTTTACCAATCACGCATTTTAGAACCGATATTACACTGCCTGGAAATGTGAGACTTGAGTGGAACTCACAATCAGATCCACTTGAACCCACTGCTAAACCATCGGGTTATATCGTCTATACTCGATTAAATAATGATGGTTTTGATAATGGAGTATTCACTGAAAATCCATTTATTGAATTTTCAGATGTTAAGAAGAATACTCTTTATAGTTTCAAGGTAACCGCTGTTAATGAAGGTGGAGAAAGTATGTCATCTGAAATATTATCTACTAATATATCAGATTCTTATACCGCCCCCTTTTTGATTGTAAATGGTTTTGATAGAATTTGTGGACCATTTGCGGTGAAAGATTCTTCATTTGCTGGATTTGTGAATATTATTGATGAAGGAGTTCCTCACAATTATGATTTAAGTTTTACAGGATTACAATACGATTTCTCTCCTACTTCAGAATTTATTACTAATGATATGCCAGGACATGGAGCAAGTCATGCAGATTATGAAACTAAAATAATATCAGGTAATACTTTTGATTTTGTATCGGTACACGGCAATACCTTAAAAGAACTAGGATTTTCTTTTGCATCTTCAAGCGATGAAGCATTGGAAGATAAATCAATAAACTTAAATAATTATAAGTTTATTGATTTAATTTTGGGGGAAGAAAAATCAACAAAATGGGTACGACCAGAATTTGATTCTACTAAAGAAATTCAGTTCAAAACATTTTCAAAAAAGTTACAGAATGTTTTAAAGGATTACTTATTTAGTGGTGGAAATTTATTTTTATCCGGTGCTCATATAGCAAGTGATATTATTCAATCATCAAAAGACAAAAACGAAATTGATTTTATCAAAGAAATATTAAAGTTCGATTTGGCTTCCCCTTCTGCTTCGAAAACAGGTTTTGTAAAATCCAATGGGAATGAGATGTCATCTCTCAGTTTGGAATTCAATACAAAATTTAATGATAAAATTTATTCAGTTGAATCCCCAGATGGACTAATTCCAATTAATGGAAGTCGATCAATTTTTCGTTATTCAGAAAATCAAATCGACGCCGGAATATTTTATAAAAAGGATTATGGAATTATTGCCCTCGGTTTTCCATTTGAAACAATAATCGGAAGTGAAAAAAGGTTGGAACTTATGAAAAGAATTTTGGAACTACTTGAATTAAAATAGTCCCAAAATTATAGATTTTTGTTAGTAATAGAATTTAAATCCGATACGAGCCATAATTCCGCTCATATCAAAAACTCTTTCAAAAACTTTTTTTGTATTTAAATGTGTTACCGGTGAAACAGATTCAACTTCATATTGCCAGCTTGGCATAGATGAATGATAGGTTAGTTCAGCCAGTATTTCAGACCTCGAACCGATTGGAGCAATTCCACCTACTGATAACACATAAGCAAAATCACCTGCAATTTTAAGATTATCTTCATCTGGGTTTTGATAACTTCGGTAAAAAATCAGAAGTACATCAACACCAAATCCACCCGATACATACACATCAAAATTTCGATTGACACTGTATCTTCCTGTAAGAGAAAAAACAATCGGCAAGTTGTGCACGTTTGTTTTTGCTCTCAATTCATTTAGTTCACTATTTGGAAACCCTGCCAAATCAAATTCTTTTTCTAACTTTTTATCGACATAATTTTTATTGAACCAGTCAATGCTCCATCCGTACTCAAAATTCTCATCAATGTCCTTCCCACCTTGATAGCCAAGAACAAATCCTGCATTTGTTGCCTGCGGGGAGTATAGACCTAGCTTCACTGCTGCAGTTTTTTGTTGGGCATTTAATAAATTAAAAGATAACAATACTATAACGATGAGAAAAATCTTTTTCATACAATTCCTAAAAATTTTTGAATTAAATTTACAAAAAAACGAGAGATTTTTAATCACTTATCTAAACGTCCACCAAAGTAATATCAGTATAACAACCAAAATTCCAGACATAAAAATATTCCTATTTCTCCAAGGAGTTTTGGTATGAAAATCTACATCGACCTCAGAAAAAGTTAAATTTTTAAGTGAGTTTTTTTGCGGGGCATTAGTAATCAAACTTACGCCAACTAAAACAATTGAACAAATAACAAAAATAATTACTGCAAAATGCAAAAAATTAATTGTTGCTATTGTCTTAAGTATTCCATCACTAAACGGCGATAATTTGTGTTGAATTTCTAGGATGAACCTAAAGACACCAATAAATAATCCGGTGAATAATGATGCAACGGCTCCATTTCCATTTACACGATTCCAAAAAACTCCAAATAAGAATACAGCCGTTATCGGGGGTGAAATATATGATTGTACACTCTGCAAATAGACATACATTCTTTCATCACTTAACAAACTTATGAATGGAATCCATAATAAACCCAAAACTACAACAACTCCGGTGGTGATTCGTCCAAAATTTACGAGTTCAGTTTCATTTGCTTCGGGATGCCACCTTTTGTAAATATCAATCGTAAGTAAAGTTGATGTTGAGTTGAACATACCACTGAGTGATGACATCAGTGCAGCTAATAATCCTGCAATAACAAGACCTTTAAGTCCGGTAGGTAATAAGTTGGTTACCATCCATGCATAAGATCTATCTCCAGTTACTTCTCCGTTAGTTAATGAGTAAACTATTATTCCCGGTAATACTAATATGAACACAGGAAGGATTTTTAAAAAACCGGCAAAAATAGTTCCTGCTTGAGCGTGATCTAAGTTCTTTGCACTCAATACGCGTTGAACAATATACTGATCGGTACACCAATACCATATTCCAACAATTGGGGCTCCAAATATAATTCCCGTCCATGGAAAATCAGGGTCAGACATTGGTTTAAACATATTCCAAAAATCAGGAGGGGTTGTCGATACTATTTTTTCCCATCCGCCGGCTGAATTCAATCCGATCAGAGTTAGAGCAATTGAACCAATAATCAAAATAAACATCTGAACTAAATCGGTATAGATTACGGCGGAAAGTCCCCCCATGACAGTATACAAACCAGTTATTACCACAATTACAATTGCAGAGGTATACATATCCCATCCAACCACAGCATTAAGTAAAATACCACCGGCATAAAGAGAGATGGAAACTTTTGTGAAAATGTAAGCAAAAATTGAAACAATACTTAAATAATATCTTGCGGTAGAATTATATCTCTTTTCAATAAATTCCGGTATTGTAAAGACACCTGATTTCAGATAAAACGGGGTAAATAACCAACCCAATAATAAAACAATTAGACAAGCAAGCCATTCAAAATGACCTACAGCTAATCCAGATTTTGAACCGGTACCTGCAAGCCCCAAGAAATGCTCACTTGAAATGTTGGTTGCAAAAAGTGAAGCACCTATTGCAATCCAACCAACATGTCTTCCGGCTAGGAAATAGTCAGTAGTTGTTTTCCCTCTTTTTGAAAAGAAGAGACCTATGCCTAGAACTATTAAAAAATAGATAACAATTATGATGTAATCGATTATTGCCATAAACATTCCCGTTCAAAAAAAAACTCTAAATTACCATTCAATAATAAATTATTTTTTGCTTTTAGCGTAATTTTTTTTTTAATTTATTTGTCTTCAATACAAATAAGTTTGTTATTTTTGTTATTGAATAATTAAGGGACTAAAAAATGAATCGACTAAGAAAAGGAAAATTTAAATATGGCCGATAATACTAATATAAAAAGAATAGCTATTAATACAGGCGGTGGTGATGCCCCCGGATTAAATGCTGTAATAAAAGCTGTTGTGATATCTGCATTAAATCGTGGATGGGAGTGTATCGGAATTCGTGACGGATATAATGGCATTTTTCTGCCTGAAAGATTCCCCCAGGGCGGCTTAATTAATATGACCTATGATCTTGTACAAAATATTACTGCACTCGGTGGAACGATCCTCGGAACCACTAATCGGGGAAATCCGATGCAATATCCGATGAAGGATACAAAAGGAAATATAGTTGAAGTTGATAGAACAGATGAGATTATGGCTGGATTCAAGAGGCATAGCATTGATGCATTAATAGCTGTTGGAGGTGATGGTTCCCTATCTATGGCAAATGTCTTTGCTAAAAAGGGATTAAAAGTTGTAGGTGTTCCCAAAACGATTGATAATGATCTTGATAAAACTGTGATGACATTCGGATTTGATACTGCAATTTCTTTCGCAACAGAATGTATTGATAGGCTACATTCAACTGCACAATCTCATGGGCGCGTTATGGTTGTAGAAGTTATGGGACGTTACGCAGGCTGGATTGCAATGAATTCAGGCATTTCCGGTTCAGCAGATGTGATATTAATTCCGGAAATACCTTACGATATTAAAAAGGTTGCTGCCCATATAAACAACGAGGTAAGCAAAAAAAGAAATTATTCTATCGTAGTAGTCGCCGAAGGAGCCCGTCCGCTAGATGGTAATATTTCAATTATTGAAAAAGAAGCAGGTAAAGCCGAAAGACTAGGCGGAGCTGGAGAACGTGTTGCTAATGATATTGAAGCATTAACCGGAAAAGAAGTTCGGACTGTAATTCTGGGACATTTGCTTAGAGGAGGTAGCCCAACAACATTTGATAGATCACTTGCTTTAAGATTTGGTTCAGCTGCAGTTAGAGCTCTTGCAGAGGGCGAAAGTGGTATCATGGTCGCTTTAGACCCACCTCATGTAAGATACGTTCCTCTTGACCTTGTTTCGCAAAGAATGAAAACAGTTCCACTTGATTCTGATACAGTACACACTGCGCGTGATTTGGGAATTTGTTTCGGGGATTAAGAAATTATACTTAATAATTAAAAAGCCCGAATAATCGGGCTTTTTTTACTTTACCGTTGATTCAAAATAATCATAAATCATTTTTGACACTTCTGCTTGCATCTGAATTGCAATTTTTGTATCAGTAATACTTTTGCCAAGTATAACTAAAACATATTTACGACCATCGGGGAGAAATACTATTCCACTATCATGATTAACTCCAGTGATTGAACCGGTTTTATTTGCTACTTTTACAGTACCCGGAAGTAGTTTAGGAATTATTGAACGGTGTTTCTGCCCTAATAAGATATGAATAATTTCATTACAGATTCTCTCAGCAATAAACTCTCCATTTCCTAATAACAAAAATATTTTTGCAAGATCTGAAGCTGTTACAGAATTATTCATTTCAGCATCAAAAGCCTTGAGATCTTGTACTCCTCTATAAACCTTTACATTCATTATTTCATAGCTCGATAAAGTTGACATTATATTTTCAGCTTTAACCAGTTCAATCAAAATGTTTGACGATAAATTACCACTACGAGTTACCATATCATTCATTAATTCACGAATTTGCTTTTTGGTACCAACAAGTTTATATAAATCATCGCCGCTATCGTCTGCGATATCTAATGAGTAAGGACTTCCATCAACTATACTTTTAAAAGAGTTTATTATTGTTAGTGAATCTTCTAATTTAAATTTCCCTTCCGATGCTTGTTTATAAACTTCTAACATAACAGGAGTTTTCATAGTACTTGCGGCATGGAATACTTCATCTTTGTTGATTGCAATTACATTTGAATTATTTCCAATTTCTTCAAAATATAATGCATAAGTACCGGGAAAGCTTTCCATCTTTGAAAGAATGGAAATTCTAATAGCTTCATTCATGTTAATTACTTGTGCACTATTCATGCTGGTGATTCCCAATAAAATTACTAATAATAAAATCATTTGAGTAGAATCATTTTTTTTGAAATTTTATTCCCATTGGCGGTTAATGAATAAATATATAACCCCGAAGGTAGAATGTTTTTTTTATTATTCAAGTTAAAAGTAATGTTATGCTTCCCTGCTTCTTGGTGACCATCAACTAATGTAATAACCTCATTTCCGATAACATCAAATACCTTAAGGTTTACAATTCCACTTTTGGGAATAGAATAAGTTATTATAGTAAGTGGATTAAACGGATTAGGATAGTTCTGTGCTAAATAAAAACTTGAAATTACGGCACCCTCAGATTCAGAGGATAATGGTTTTTCAACTCCAACTCCTTCTAATGAATAACTATAATTGCCTACTGAAGTTTGAAAAACTATCTGTGTGGTATAATCAATTGATGAATCAGGAATAAACAATACTTTGAGCTTTTCAGAAGAAGTGGAAGAAATAGAATCCGGTATTAGTTCAAACACAAAACGATTGTCTGATGACGAAACAGAATTTATATTAAGAGTTGCATTTCCTGTATTAAGTAGATTTAATTCAAATGATGTCGTATCTCCAATAAAAGTAGAGTCGACTATACCTCTTTGTGGAAATGCGGAAAATAGAGCACTTTTTGTTCTGTTAGTATTTGATCTAAAACTAAAAATTCTGTTAACAAATTCAGGATGATCAATTAAGGGATTTCTTTTTCCCTGTAATAATGCAATCGCATTATTTCTATATCGCTCGGCTGCATCAACTGTATCGAGTATATTCCATTTCCTAAAAATATTTTCTTGTGCAGTATCAAGATAGCCTCCATAATTTTGAGGATATCTCAGTTGAAAATATAACATCCCTCTCGCAACATTACCTTTATGAGCGTCTCTTGGTTCAAAAACAATATTACCATTCCAACTATTCCCTCTTTTGCTATTTCCAACCATCCAATTCACACCTGACACAACAACACCAAATGGATAATTTCCTCTAATACTATTAGCTGTATTATCGGTTGGAAACAAATGGAATAAATCAGACACCATCGGATCTGCACTACCAAATTGCCCCTGAGGCCAAGTATGTTCTGTGTTAAAATCATAATTATTTTGTGCATCTGTTCGACTGGTATAACCTACCGCTAAACGACCGGTGTAGACACATTCTAAAGTATTTTGAGTAGCACCACCACCATTTACTTTTTTGTTGTCAAATTCCATAAACATTTTATCTCTTGCAGAATTATACCCTAATACGGTATGATTACTAACATAGTTAGTTAAAGCCTGTTTTAATTGAGTATCAAATAGATTGAAAGTGGTTGCATCATAAATATCTCCATAATTACCTGACCCTTTCAACTTTATGACAATAACCTCAGAACTATCTTCAGTTTGATAAACTAATAATCCTTCTTCAATAATATTTTGCTTCGGTTTAAAAATAAAATTGGTATTAACTTGTGTTCCAATTGGTAAATTTAACAATGTATCTTCTACGGTGAATTGCATATTGGAATTCAATACTAATTTGTATTGTTTTTCTATTGGTGAATCATTAATGAGTGAGAGACTTCTTACCGAATTATTTCCTACCAGAGTGATAGGAAAATTCAACTCATAGACTGGACCAGAGATTTGAGCAGTTATAAAGTGTGTAAAAAATACGAATAAAATAATTATTATAATTGAGCGCATGAAACCTTCATAATTTATATATTTATAAATAGAATTTATTCTCTTATTTTCGCAATGTCAATTAAATCACGAAAGTTTTATGTCAAAATATTTTATTATTATTTTATTAGTTTTGCTTAATGTAATTGCTTCCGGACAAAAAGAAAAACATGTATGGAAACCGTTAGTAATTAATGAATACCAAAAAGTATGGTATGATCAGACACAACTCGATACGATAAATACCGCTAAATTTGCAATCTGGTTATTAGAACTCCATCGGCCAAATATAGAATTAGAAGGTATTTCTAAAAATATTATGAGAACTAAATCGTTATTCCTAATTAATCTTGAGGAGTATCGTTACAGTCTTAAAGAAGTTGTCTATTATAATCCTGCAAATAATGAAATAAAGAGTTTTAAATATGAAATTGATGATTATGGTGATGAAGTGAAGTACTACTTCCCAATCACTCAGAATTCAATTCAACAAAAACTTGTTGACGAACTTTTGAGAATAAGAAAACTGCGTGCAACTTATAACCAGGAAAATTAAAATGGTTGATCATAATCAAAATGGGTATGAAGAATTTGTTTATGTAAAAGATTCACCGATCCATGGAAAAGGTATTTATACATCCCGGTTTATTAATACCGGCGCTAAAATAATGGTTATAGGAGGTGAAGTTCTCTCTGGTGAAGAATGTGAACGTCGTGAAGATGAAGAAAATAATGTCTACATATTCTGGAATGGTGAAACCTACATCGATACTAACAATACCGAAAAAATAAAGTATATAAATCATGACTGTGATTATAATTGCGATGTGCAGGATAGGGATGAATCAACTTTATGGCTTGTAGCTGCGAGGGATATCAAAATCGATGAAGAATTAACTATCGATTATGGTTATGATGAAATTTATGAGACATGCAGCTGCAATAATTGCGAAAACAAGGATAACCAATAAAGGTTGAGACCAGAAGTCATCAACCTTTATAATATCAAACTAAAGCTTTTAATAATTCTTTTAACAATTTGTAAAACTTGTCAACGGTTTCAATATCAACTTTTTCATCAGGAGAGTGAGCTCCCAGTATAGTCGGACCAAAAGAAATCATATCTAACCCGGGATATTTTGCACCAAGTAAACCGCATTCAAGACCGGCATGAATAGCTTTAACCTCCGGTTCTTTACCGAACAATTTTACATACACATTTTTTGCGATAGAAAGTATCTTGGAATCTACATCAGGTTTCCAACCAGGATAACCATCTCCTGTTTTAACTAAAGCATGAGCCAAACCAAAAACTGAACGAACTGAATCTGCGATGTATCTTTTTGACGATTCTATAGAACTTCTTTGACTTGTACCAACGAAAACTCTATCATTTTCAAATTTTAATGTTGCAAGATTAGTTGATGTTTCAACTAAACCTTCAATATCAGCACTCATTTGAATCACCCCGTGCGGGAGTGCTAATAATGCATCAATTAACCATTCTCCAAATTGTCTTGTGAATGCTTTTTCGAATGATTTAGATATTTCATTAAAATTAACTTTAACACCACTATCAGTTGTTTTATTTTCAAGAATAAATGCCATCTCGTATTTTTCAATTATTCTTTTTGCTTCTAATATATCTTGTGGATGGAAGAGAATGATCGCTTCAGCTTCGCGGGGAATTGCATTCCTCTTACTTCCACCGTTGATCTCAGCAATTCGATAATCAAGTTTTCGTAAACCGCCTAAAACACGAGCCAAAAGTTTAATGGCATTTGCTCTCCCTGCATTAATTTCGAGTCCTGAATGCCCCCCCTTTAATCCTGTTAGGAGTAATTCAAAAGCCACAAAATCAGTTAATATTTTATCGTAAGAAGGTATAAATTCTCCCATTGTATCAATACCACCAGAACAACCGATATAAAAAGCACCATCTTCTTCAGAGTCGAGATTTAGTAATGTATTACCGGAAATAAAATTTGGTTGAATTGTTTTGGCACCAGTTAAACCTGTTTCTTCATCAACAGTTAGTAGAATTTCCAAAGGTCCGTGAACAGTATCTTGATCAAGAGCAATAGCTAATGCAGCGGCAACACCAATTCCATTATCTGCACCCAAAGTTGTTCCTTCAGCTTTTATCCAACCGTTTTCCTTAATTAAAATTAAAGGGTCACTCTCAAAATCAAAAATTGTCCCCTTATTCTTTTCACAAACCATATCAAGATGTCCTTGTAAAACAATGGTTGGTGAATTTTCATTTCCGGTTGTTGCCGGAATACTGAGCAATAAATTGCCTGCAGCATCTTGTTTAAATTCAATATTATTCGTTTCACAAAAGCTTTTGATATATATCAAAATTTTTTCTTCTTTTTTTGAGGGGCGTGGAACTCTTGAAATTTCATAAAACTGTTCCCAAACTAATTTCGGTTCTAAACCGTTAATAATTTCCCTGGACATAATAAATCCTCATATTAAAAATTAATTATCTAGTGATGCGGCTTGATCAATTTGTTTCTGAGCTAACCTTGCATTTTTCTTATCGATTTCAGTAAGATGTCTCTTCCTAATTCTAATGGATTCAGGTGTGATTTCAACAAATTCATCATCTGTAATCCATTCGATTGCTTGCTCAAGTGTATTAATTCTTGGTGGTTCAAGACGTATTGCTTCATCTGCTCCCGAAGAGCGCATGTTACTTAATTGCTTAGTTTTGGTAACATTCACAATCATATCGTTGTTTCTTGAATTCTCACCAATTACCATCCCTTCATAAACTTTTGTCCCGTTATCAATAAAGAAAACCGAACGTTCTTGAAGTTTCCACATTGCATATGAAGAAGCAATTCCACCTTCCATTGCAACTAAAGCACCTCGAATACGTTGTACGATTTCACCTTTATAAGGTTCATAAGAATGAAAATTATGATGAAGTATTCCTGTACCTCGTGTATCTGTCATAAATTCCGATCTGTAACCAATTAATCCGCGAGATGGGACGAAAAATTCGATACGGGTATTCTCATTAAAAGCTAACATATTTTTCATTTCTGCTCTTCTTTTTCCGAGTTTTTCAATTACAATACCTACATACTCATCCGGTACATCAATAATAACATGCTCAATTGGTTCTGAGACAACTCCTAAAATTTTTTTCTTAATTACTTCTGGTTTGCTAACCATCAATTCGAATCCTTCACGTCTCATATTTTCGATAAGGATTGCTAGATGTAATTCACCTCTTCCGCTTACTTTGAAAATATCAGGAGAATCGGTTATTTCTACTTGGAGACTGACGTTCGACTTTAATTCTTTTGATAATCTTTCACTAATATTTCTAGTAGTAACATACTTCCCTTCTAAACCTGCTAGGGGTGATGTATTAACCATAAAATTCATTGTGATTCTCGGTTCCTCCACAGCAAGGGCGGGTAGTTGTTCAGGATTTTTAGGGTCTGTTAAAGTATCACCGATGTCTACATCTTCAAGTCCTGCAATAGCAATAATATCACCGGCACCTGCTTCGTTGATTTCAACTCTCTTGATATTTTCGAAAGCATAAAGTTTTGTTACCTTGGAAGTAACTTTTTTCCCTTCACGTTCAATATGGACAATTTGGTCGCCGACTTTAACTACACCTTTGTGAATTTTACCGATACCGATTCGTCCTAAATAATCATTATAATCAATTGAAGAGATTAACATTTGAAAGGGTTCATCAGGAGAAGCATCGGGTTGTGGAATATGCTTTATTATTATATCTAACAAAGGAATAAGGTTAACACTTTCTTCCTCAAGATTAACC
Organism: Ignavibacteriales bacterium; assembly: GCA_020061995.1. Next base: position 33,871 of record JAGUXE010000034.1, read on the forward strand.
TTTGCAATGCCCTGCTTTGCAATTGCATATACATAAGGGAAATCAAGCTGCTCATCGGTTGCACCAAGCGAAACGAACAAATCAAATACTTCATTTAGTACATCGTTTGGACGTGCATCTTTTCTATCAATTTTATTAATCACAACAATTGGTTTTAATCCAAGTTCAAGAGATTTCTTTAAAACGAATTTTGTCTGTGGCAACGGACCTTCAGCAGCATCAACAAGTAATAGAACCCCATCAACCATTAATAAGGTACGTTCAACTTCACCACCAAAATCTGCGTGTCCGGGTGTATCAATAATATTTATCTTATATCCATCATAACTTACACTTAAATTTTTAGCAAGAATTGTAATCCCTCTCTCTTTTTCGATATCATTGGAATCCATTATTCGAACTTCAACTTGCTGATTAACTCTCCAAGCACCAGTCTGTTTTAAGATATGATCAACTAATGTTGTCTTACCGTGATCAACGTGTGCAATAATTGCTATATTTCTAATTTTTTCTAACGGTTGCATCTAAATGCCATTTTTCCTTTTTATTTTTCATCATTAACTATGGCGTATATTAAGAATATCGCCATCTTTTACTATATAATCTTTTCCTTCTAACCGCCACACACCGGCTTCTTTGCATTTTGCAAATGAACCATATTGCATATAAGAATCATAATGAACAACTTCAGCACGAATAAACTTTGAATAAAAATCTGAATGAATCACCCCAGCAGAATCTTGAGCAGTCATATTAATTTTAATAGTCCAAGCTCTGCATTCATCATCACCTACTGTAAAAAATGATTGTAATCCGAGCAATTGATAAAGTGTTCTAAGAATTCTTGTAAAAGCAGATTCCTCAATTCCAAAATCACTCATAAAAATTGAGGATTCTTCATCTGGGAGTTGAGATAATTCAAATTCAAATTGCCCGAAGAATGGAATAATTTGATAATTCGTATTTGAAAATACTGCCTTTACTTTATTCACTATTTCTTCAACCGAATCTTTAGAGTTTTCATCAAAATTAATTCCGATTAATAATGGTTTTAAAGTGAGGAATTGATAACCGGAGAGAATTTTTTTTTCACTATCATCGAGTTCTAAATCTCGGAGTGGAATTTCTTTTTCAACATGTTCTTGAAGTTTTTTGAATATCGGGAACTCTCTTTGAACTTGTTCATTTTTTGTCTTCAGAATTTCTTTTTGAATTTTTTCAATTCGATTTTCAATTAAAGTCATATCAGCTAGAAGAAATTCAGTTTCTAAAAACTGAATATCTCTCAAAACATCGACATTCCCTTCTGGATGAGGTACTGCCTCGTTTTCAAACTGTCTGACAATATGAAAAAGTGCGTCATTATTTTTCACTTTAGAAAGAAAATCATTAGTGATTTTAACTTTCCCCTCATCAGAAAGTTGCAAACCGGGGATATCAATTATTTCTAAAATTGCATTTATCTGTTTCTTAGGATTAAATAATTGTGTTAACTTATCAAGCCTATCGTCAGGAACTTTTACTACTGTTCTATTTGATTCACTTGATGAGAAAGCTACCGTATTATAAAGTGTGGTTTTACCGGAGTTTTGTAATCCAATCAATCCAATTTGCATATTATAACTTGCTAATTAATAAAATTTAAGCAATAAATATACCATAAATAGTCGGCTTTACCAAGAAGTGGATTATAAGGGACATCAATCATTTTTGCTCAAAAAAAGAGCCATAATTACTTATGGCTCATTGAAAATGATTAATCACTAATTAATTTTGGGATGTTGTAAACACCAAGTTTTAATATACTCCGCAATAGCATATGTTGGAGCACCGGGAGTAAATAATTCACCAACTCCGATTTCTTTAAGCTTCTGAATATCCTCTTCAGGAATAATACCACCGCCGGTCAACAAAACATCATTAATACCTTTTTCATTCATAAGGTTTTTGATTTTTGGAAAGATAGTCATATGAGCACCAGAGAGTATACTAATCCCTATTACATCAACATCTTCTTGAATAGCCGCTTCTACAATCATTTCAGGAGTTTGACGTAAACCCGTGTAAATAATTTCCATGCCGGCATCTCGAAGCGCAGCGGCAATAACTTTGGCTCCTCTATCATGACCGTCCAAACCGGCTTTTGCAACAAGAACTCGAATCTTCTTATCCATTTATTTCTCCTACAATTTCAAATTTTCTCTTATTTTGTTCGCTATATTCCGCATTTCATTTTCTTCATATTCTTTCAAATTCATTTTGAATCTAAACCCATCTGCAGCAAATCTCGGGATTACATGAAAATGACAATGAAAAATGGTTTGTCCAGCAGCAACTCCATTGTTAGAAAGAATATTATAGCCATCGGCGTTTAGTGAGTTTTTGACAGCACTTGCTACCTTCTGTACAACTTTTATCATAGCTGTTAAATCATTAACAGGAACTTCCAAAAAATTGTTGAAATGATTTTTAGGAATGATTAATGAATGCCCTTGGTTAAAAGGCCTTATATCAAGGAATGCGAGAGTTTCACTATCCTCATACAGAATCTCTGCTTTCTCTGAGCAGTTTACAATATTACAAAATATACAATTC
>JAGUXE010000229.1 GCA_020061995.1 Ignavibacteriales bacterium
CCTGACCTTGGCTCTGTAATTCTTATTCGTAGCAATGTATATGTTTCTCCTTCCTACCAAATTACCTATCCTAGAAATACTTTCCTCTAATAATGATTTATCAGAACAGAAACTTAAGAATTGTTTTGGCTGAAGCTGCGTACTTAATGGCCAAAACCGGCTTCCTACTCCACCGGCAAGAATAATTGCATAAGTCATCTGTTAAGCATTTCCTTTATTTTAACCAGGACTTCGTCGACAGTTATATCTGCCAGATTACTCTTCTCTATAACTATGTGACCTTCTCCCCAAGGCCCCCACCTCTTTGCACTTTTTGCTGGTATATCATTTCTAAAGAGTGCTATTACCAGTGTGCCTACTGCACAAGCCAAATGTACTGGACCGCTATCATTTGATATTAAAAGGCGGCATTTTTTAAGTAGGGCTGCTGATTGTCCCAAGGTCAATTTAGCAGTTAAATTTATTATATCAGGGTTCTCTTGACAGAACTTTACACTTTGACTGATTTGGTCTTTGCCTCCGATAATTATGACCTTGTAAGGAAGTTCTCTTGATAATCTGCTGGCTAACTGCAAGAAATTCTCAACCGGCCATTGTTTTACAGGATCCGAGGTCCAAGGATGTAGCGTAACCAATAAATCTGTATTTATAATTCCCAGGCCATTTAGCAGAGAATCAATGAACTGCTCATCTTCTTTATCAACAGATATGAACAATGATTTATCCTGGGTATCTATCCTTATCCTGCGCACCAGGTCCAGATTATATTCTACCTCATGTTTTTGCCCCGAGGATTTTCTATCTTCAATCTTATGGGTTAATAAAAATCCCCATTTTCGATTATAGCCTAATCTGATAGGTATGCCAGCTAAAAAAGTAATAATATTAAATTTCTTTTTAGGATTTAGGATAACTACCAAATCAAATTTCTTTTTTCTTATCTCGGAGACAAATTTAAGGCTTTTAAAAAATCCCTGCATAGCCTTTTCGTCATAAATCAAAATCTCATCAATATAGGGACTGCCCTCCACAATTCCTTTGACCATAGGATTAACCATAATGCCCAAATAGCTAGAAGGAAATTTTTCTTTAATCGCCCTTATTACCGGTGTATTCAAAATAAACTCGCCAAATCTGTCAGTACGGATAAGAAGAATTCTTTTTATATCCACTTTAGCCAAAAAGCTTTACCTTTAAAATTACCAACAATGCAGGGAGCATATCGAAAGCTCGGATAGTTTTGCCTTCTTTATGCGTCCGCGGTTTATACCAAAGAGGAACTTCTCCGATTTTATATTTATTTTTACAAAGCTTACTAACTAATTCAAAGGCAAAAGCTTGACTAGTGGATTTACAATTGAGAGTTTTTAGGATATCTGTTTTAACTAAATTAATGCCTATGACATCGGTAAAATTCTTATGATAAAATAAATTAATTAAAAACGTGGCTATGATGGTGCCAAGCCAATATGGCCTTTCTTTAATCAAACTAATTTTCGAAACATCTTTTCTATCTAAAAGACGAGAACCAAAAACTGCATCTAGGTTTTCTTTTTCCAGTTTATCTATCATTTTATAAACATCTATCATTTTATATTCTAAATCGGCTCCCGGCCCATAAAAATAATCGCCCTGAGCCAAACCTATACCCTCGCAGGCGGAATAACCTGCTCCAAAGTTTTTAGAATGTAACACTATTTTTAATGCTTTGTCATTTCTTAGTCCTTCTAAAATTTCCCTTGTGCCATCTGTTGAACAATTATCAATAACTATTATTTCTTTCTCTATATTTATCTCCTTGGCCTCTTCAATAGCCCTAAGGATAGTCGCTTTTTCATTAAAACACCCTATAAGAATAGTTAGCTTCATATTTTTCTTCTAAAAAAATTTTCTAAAGTTTTTTCTATGTAAAACAACATCGGTTTTGTAAGTCCCGGATAAACTCCTATCCAGAAAAGATTATTCATCACCAAATCCGTATTTTTTAAATCCCCGAATATTCTATATTTTGTGTTCTTATATGCCGGCTGGCGGGTTAAATTGCCGCCAAAAAGCATGCGGGTTGCGATTTTGTTATTCTCCAGGTACTTAACTATTTCGTTCCTGGTAAATGGCGCATCTTCTTTCACTAGGATTGGGAATCCAAACCAGCTTGGCTCAGAGTTTTTTTCTCTCTCCGGAAGCACGAGATATTCCTTATATTTCTTAAAGACATTAAAAAGAAATTCAAAATTTCTCTGTCTTGCTTTGATAAAACGCGGTAGTTTTTCAAGCTGAGCCACTCCTATCGCCGCCTGCATATCGGTAACTTTTAAATTATACCCTATATGGGAATATACATATTTATGGTCATAGCCAAAAGGCAAAGAACCGAATTTTTGAGTAAATCTCTTTCCACAGGCATTATCATGGCCCGGCTTACAGTAACAACTCCTTCCCCAATCCCGAAAAGACATTATTATCTTCTTAAGTAGAGGCTTATTAGTAAGGACTGCCCCTCCTTCCCCCGTAGTAATATGGTGGGCTGGATAAAAACTACAGGTGGAAATATCGCCGAAAGTTCCTGTATATTTTCTTTTATATTTTGAGCCGAGGCTATCACAGTTATCCTCACAAAACCAAAAATTATATTTTTTTACTATTTTCATAATTTTATCCATATCAGCAGGATTGCCTAAAGTGTGCGCAATAAAGATAGCTTTAGTCTTTTTGGTAATAGCCTTTTCAATAAGTTCTGCCTTGATATTGTAAGTGCCTAACTCTATATCAATAAATACGGGAATCAGGTTGTTCTGTATTATTGGGTTCAGGGTTGTAGGAAATCCGCAAGCTGTAGTAATAACCTCATCGCCTGGCTTCAACATCATTTCTTTTAATAAAGGCGAGGTTAGACTAGAAAGCGCTAAAAGATTTGCAGATGAACCAGAATTAGTAAGCAGGCAATATTTAACTTTTAAAAATTGAGCTAATTTCTTCTCGAATTCTTGGACATACCTTCCCGCCGTCAGCCAAAAGTCTAAAGAAGCATCAGCTAATTTAACTAATTCGTCTTCATCAAATACCCTGCCAGCATAATTAATTATACTTTTACCAGGGATAAATCCTTTATTTGTATTTTTGGCTTTATATAACTTTTTAATTAATTTAAATATTTTTTTTCTGCTGTTACTTTCTGATTTCATCTAATTTCGTCTCTGATATATTATCTAGATTATCAGGGACTGTAAAAATAAATTTGCAATTACGGCAAGAGGGGTTCATCGAACGCTTTCTTAAAATATGGATACGGCGTAAATTGCGCAATTTATCCCCGGCCCAAATGGATTTCAGCGAGGTTTCAAAAACATTGCCAATTCGGGTACCCTTGTTCCAATCAACACAACACACAGTCACATCCCCATTGACATTAACTACAAGGGTATAAAAAGGAAAAGGACAGACAGATTTGGGGTACAGATATAATTCTTTTGAATTAAACGTTTGTTTTTCTATATAGGCGGCCTTAAGTAAATTATAGTTATTGTAGGCATCCCAATTCATCGGTTTTTCAATGGCTGTCTCATCTGCAACTTCCTGATTACATCTTTATAAACTTTGAATTTTCTTTGTCATTTAGAGTGTCGAGTATTTTAACATAGAGAAACGGCTTTCTGTGGCCCCATTCTATCTCTAATTTGTCTAAATCGTTTGATTTTGTTATAAATTTGGTTCACTTGGATACTTCTCTGAGTTATGTATTTATGCCGACGTTGATCCACGCTCGATATACTAATTCTAAGATAAGATAATCCCGAGTTAATAATTGCTTTAGATTTCTCTTCGCTTAGAAATACCCCATTATTAACCTTTTCTCTTCCAAAGGAACGGAAATCTATGTATAATAGCTTATATGAGACCACAGGGTACCCCACAAGCTTTAGAGAAACGAAGACGCAG
>JAGUXE010000065.1 GCA_020061995.1 Ignavibacteriales bacterium
CTCTATTTTGCGGATTTGGTATAATTGAATTAAAAACTACCACGCCCATTTATATCAATTCCGGAGTAATAAATCTTACCAAAGAAAAAGATCTTCCCCAAAAACTAAAAATAATTTATAATAAAATTGAAGAATTAATTTCTGAATTTTCTCCAAATGAATTCGCAATTGAGACAGCTTTTTATGGTAAGAATATTCAATCTGTAATGAAAATTGGCTATGCACGCGGAGTTGCATTACTGGCTGCAGTACATAGTGATCTTCACATTACCGAATATTCTCCGCGCGAAGTTAAAAAGGCAGTTGTAGGTACCGGAGCTGCTTCCAAAGAACAAATTCAATATATGGTTTCATCTTTTCTTAAAATTAAAACCGATAAAAAAAAATTTGACGAAACTGATGCTCTTGCAATAGCGTTGTGCCATGCTTTCAGATTTAAATCCGTTGCTCAAAAAAATGTAAGTTGGAAATCATTCGTTGAAGCATTTCCCGAAAGGATAATTGGATGATAGGTTATTTATCCGGTAAGTTATTATCTGCAAAACCGACCAAGATTATTCTTGACGTAAATGGTGTCGGTTATTTAGTTAATATTTCAATCACTACTTTTGAAAAAATTTCAGATAAAAAAGACGTTGCTCTGTTTATCTATACAAATGTACGTGAAGATGCCATAACACTTTTCGGTTTCTTTTCTGAAAACGAAAAAGAGATGTTTGAACTCCTGATAAGTGTAAACGGAATAGGTCCCAAATTAGCACAAAGTATTCTTTCCGGAATTCAAGTTGATGAGCTTCGTCAAGCGATTCATTCATCCGACATTTCACGCATTGTAGCAATTCCTGGTATCGGTAGAAAAACCGCCGAGAGATTGGTTGTTGAATTGCGTGGTAAAGTTGATTCATTATCAGAAGTTGAAACAGGAAGTATATCAAGCAACATAAGAAGTGAGGCTATTTCTGCATTAACAACATTGGGTTATAATCTGAAAACTGCAGAAAAAATTACGCGTGATTTACTGACCGCTGACAGCAACATTACTATAGAGGACTTAATCAGAAAAGCTTTATCACAGCTTAACAGGTAGATTTTAGGTTTTTTGTTTTTTCTTTTTTGCTGCAGGGAAAAGAACATTATTTAGAATTAATCTGTAACCTGGAGAATTTTTATATAAAGATAATTCTGTTTGAGGATCACCAACCGCATGTTGATAATCTTCAGGGTCATGACCACCATAAAAAGTAAATGTACCCCGACCATAATTGCCGTGCATATATTTAACTTGATTTGTCCCTTGACGTTCTCCCATTATCACAACTGAACTTTTAATCAACTCTCTCCTAAACATCGTTGTCTGCCCCATAAATCCTCTAATTACATTAGCATGATTTTGCGTTAGCATAGATGGAACTGGATCATACTTTGCCGAAAAATCAAAGAGTGTGAAATAATCATTATCCTGATTCAATATTTCCATCGGTTGAATGTCGATATCACTATACTCATAAACGAATGGATTATTTTCAAGTTTAAATTTGTCAAAAGCCAGTGTGTTAGAAAAATCAAGTTTGCTTTGTGCCTGGGGGTCAGGAGCATCACCATCATACATTCTATCACAAATATCAACCTCATGAGCGGATAGAGCGATGTCATAAGAATCGGTTGCTGAACACATTGCGAACATGAATCCACCCTGCCCGATAAATTTCTTTATTGTTAAAGAAACTGATCGCATCATCTCAGAAACCTTTCTGAATCCCAGTTTTTTCGCTTCATTTTCATATCTGATTTGTTGATCGATGTACCATTGTGCGTTACTGAAACTTGCATAGAATTTCCCGTACTGCCCGGTAAAATCTTCATGATGAAGATGAAGCCAATCATATTTTTCAAGGTCACCTCGAAGGATTTCCTCATTAAAAACTTTTTCGTAAGGTATTTTTGAATATTCTAAAGCTAAAGTAACGGCATCATCCCAAGGTTGGAATCCCGGCGGAACAAAGACTGCAATTTTGGGTGCTTTTTCTAGCCGCATGAGTTCCATATTCTGATCATCACTCTGAACAAAGGAATAAATATCTGCCGACTGTGACGCTGAAAGCTCTTGAAAAAAAACTCCTTCAATCCTACACTCAGATAAAACCTGATTAGAATAATCAATCATAAAGGAGCCGCCACGATAATTTAAAAGCCAATCAGCTTTCAGTCCATTTTCCAATGCGTGAAAAGTTATTCCGTATGCTTTAAGATGATTGGATTGCTGCAAGTCCATAGGGATTAGAATTTTATCTTGTGCCAATGACGAGAAAGTCAAAAGAGATAAAAATAGAAATGCTTTTTTAAATAGATTATTCATCAGCATGCTAAACGTTTAATTAAAAAATTTAACAAAGCTATGCTGATTTACGGTCTGATTCAATATAAATCGGATCAGCTTTTTCCTCTACTACATCTCTTGTAATAATACATTTATCGACGTTGGTTTTTGAAGGAAGATCGAACATAACATCAATCATAAAATTTTCAATAATAGACCGGAGTGCACGAGCTCCTGTTTTTCGAGCCATCGCTTTTTTTACAACTGAATCTAATGCAAACGGATCAAATTCAAGTTTAACCCCTTCCATCGCAAATAATTTTTTGTATTGCTTGATGATTGCATTCTTTGGTTTTGTTAGAATATTTTTAAGTGCTTCTTCATTGAGGGAGTGTAGTGGGGCAAATATAGGTATTCTACCAATTAGTTCCGGGATTAAACCGAAACGCAATAAATCTTCCGGTTGAACCATAGAAACAAGTTCATCATCTGTAAAATGATGTTGAACGCTTAGATCTGCACCAAAACCCATTTTGCTCATATTTATGCGCGAAGCAATAATTTTTTCAATCCCTTCAAAAGCGCCACCGACAATAAATAAAATATTTTTAGTGTTAACATTAATCAAGTTTTGTTCGGGATGTTTTCTTCCCCCTTTTGGTGGAACACCGGCTACAGTTCCTTCTAGGATTTTTAACAATGCTTGCTGAACACCTTCACCCGATACGTCACGCGTAATTGATGCTCCATCACTTTTACGAGCAATTTTATCGATTTCATCAATATATACAATCCCTCGTTGCGCTCTTTCGACATTATAATCCGAGGCTTGTAACAGATGAACGAGAACAGTTTCAACATCATCACCAACATATCCGGCTTCAGTAATTGTGGTTGCATCAGCTATTGCAAAGGGAACGTCCAATATTTTAGAGAGTGTTTGTGCAAGTAAAGTTTTACCAACACCGGTTGACCCGATTAAAAGAATATTACTTTTTTCAATTTCGACGTCATCAAGTTCTATAAAATTCGTTTTAGTATTAATTCTCTTATAATGATTATAAACTGCGACTGATAAAACTTTTTTTGCCCGCTCTTGTCCGATTACATGTTCATCAAGAGTTTTTTTAATTACATCGGGGGTAAGATCATGAGATCTCTTTGGCTTACTGCCATTGTATGCTGCAAGGTTATTACGAAGTATATCAACACTACTTCCGATACACATATCACAAATGTAAACATCAGGTCCTGCTATTAAACTGCCGACCTCACTACCATCTTTACCGCAGAAAGAACACCTTACAATTCTGCTGTTACTTTTTTTTGCCATATATAAACTAACTTACTTTTTTTCTTAAATGATTAATTTCTTCTCTTGCTTTATCGAGATAAAGCGAATTTGGGAATTTTGCTAAAAGCTGTTCATAAATATCAATCGCTTGTTTATCAGAGCCTATCCCAAATTGATATATCTGTGCTGACAAAAATAACGCTTTATCAGCAAAAAGGTTTAAATTTTCTTGTAAAACTATTAATTCCCCGATTTTTAACGCAGTCGGGAAATTATCAAGCGCAATTTCACATTCCATTTTTGTAATAGACGCATAATTCTTTAAAAAGATTGCTTGTTCGTTTTTCTCAATTTCTCCCAATACCTTGATCGCATCAGAATATTTTTTTTTAAATATTAGTAATTCTGCCTCCGCAAATCGTGTTAATAATAACGAATCATTCATTGATGTGTTTAATAGAATTGATAGTTCCAGAGCATCATTAGCAATATTATCCTTGAAGGCTCCGGAAACCTCATTCAACAATGAGCGAGCTTCGCCAAATTCACCTATGAAATATAATAGTTCAGCTTTTCTGAATTTTGCCAGATTTTTTTCATCTGGCTGACTTCTCGGGAAAGATATTACAAGATCAAGATATTCTTTCGCAACGCCTATTTCATCATTTAAAAGAGCTATTCTTGCAATCGCTTCACACGATGATGAATAGTGTGAAGACATCTTATAATGTTGAGCAATAAATAAGTATGACTCATTAGCTTTTTCAATCTGTTGTAAACGATTTTCATAAATTACACCGATTCTGTAAAATGCCTCAATAGCTACTTCGGTGTTTGGATAGCTTTTTATTATTTCTCGATAAGCTTCAATGCTTTTTTCAAATTCTGATTTAAGCAATATTTTATAGCCCTTGAAAGGTTTCCATAATGGTAAATCATTCTTAATTTTTTCTTCCAATGACGCTTCAAATGTTTTTGCAAAACCGAGTTTGATTTGTGAGATATAGGGTGCAGATGGATAATTATTCAACAAATGCTCAAACGCCCTTGATGCAAATGAATATTGCTTTAATGAATATAAACGTTGTGCTAGATTAAAAATATCAGCTCCGTTTTTATTCAATTTCTTATCCAAATCAATATTAAGAATTAGTGCTTTTTCGAAATATGAACTTTCTAAATATGCATTAACGATTAACGGAGCATAATTAACATTCGTTCGGGGATTCTTTCCTTCAAGTGTTTCAATAATTATCGGAAGTGCTTCAGGACGCCCTAGAAGTGGATAAACTCTTCCTTCAATTTGTTTAAGTTGATTCGGGTCAGAATCTAGTAACTCACAATATTCGTTTATTGCCTCCGCATATTGCATCCGAAGCGAGTATAAATTAGCTAACTCGTACGAATAAATTGTCTTGTTCGGAGAACTGTTTTTCGCCAAAACCAAAATTTCAATCGCTTTATCAAAAACTCTCAATTCGATAGCATAATTTGAGAGAATTCTATAAACATTCTGATTCCCTTTGGCTTGAGAAAGTGCATCATCCCAAATTTGAAAAGCTTTCTTCTCTTCCCCTTTTAAATAAAGAGTAACACCAAGCATTCCAATAAGATTATAATCACTCGGCTGAGATTTCAAGCGATCTTCTGTTATTCGAATTGATTTATCATATTCTTTGGTTTGGATATAAATTTTGTTCAACGAAAAGAAGAATTGATAATTTTCCGGCTGAGCATTATAAACCTCTTCATAAACTTCAGTTGCCCGCTTTAACTCCCCCATCTGTTCATAACTTTGAGCAAGCATAAATTTATTCTGAAGATTACCTTGCTGCCCAAAAGCATAAGCGATAAGTAAAACTGAAATTATTAAAGATTTAATGTTCATTATATAAACGGAATACTCTTACTTATCCGTAAATAGTTTTATGGAATAAGCTAACAAAAGAACCGCAAAAACTTTTTTAACAATATTCTCGGGAAGTGTAACGGCAACTTTTGACGCAAAATAACTTCCAATTACGAACGTCATAACCATAAATATTGCAGCTTTATAATTTACCATTCCTGCTTTATGGTAATTAATCAAAGCGATCAACCCTATCGGAAAAGACAAAAGAGCGAGCGAAGTTCCTTGAGCTGTGTGCTGGCTGAATCCTAATAATAAAACGAGAGCGGGAACAATTAAAAGTCCGCCACCGATACCAAGAAATCCGCTAAGCATTCCGGCGGCCAAACCTATTGCCAAATAAGTAACTATTTGTTGCATAATCTTAAACTTTAGAATTAGTGATACATTTACTAAATTTGAATTTCAATTTAATGATAAATCTTAATTAGAAAAAAACATTTATATGTCAGGGTAATTTTGAACATGCGAAGAATTCCCTTTAAATAATTTTGAAACGGAGTAGTAATGTCAAAGAAAATAACAGCATTTTTACCTTATAATGGACTAGGACACACAAAAGAAACAGTTGCGAATCTATTCAATACCACATGTGTTGAAAAAATATATTTAATAACATCGCAAAATGATCTTCCAAAGATTGAGAATTGTGAAATAGTCTATTCTGAATATACATTTTCAAGTGAAGCAATCTCAACACTAATAAAAAAAACGAATACAGAATATGCCCTTGTGTTAAAACAAGACACAAAAATTGAAATCGGGCAATTCGGTTTGGAAAGAATGCTGCAAATTGCATTTGATACGGGAGCCGGATTAACTTATTCTGACTACTTTGAAATTAAGGAAGATACCAGAAACAATCATCCGGTTATTGAATATCAATCCGGAGCTTTGCGTGATGATTTTAATTTTGGTTTCCTTTTTCTATTCAGTAAAGAAGCCCTTGATTATGCTGCTTCAAAACCAAGTGGTAATTATAATTTTGCCGGACTTTATGATTTAAGATTAAAAGTCTCACAAAAATTTCCTTTGTTTCGATTGGGTGATAGTTTCTGGATAACCTTTGTAGTCTACATGATGATGATTATGATTTGGTTAATGCGAATGCTCCGAATCTTCTC
>JAGUXE010000369.1 GCA_020061995.1 Ignavibacteriales bacterium
TAATATATACCATAGAAAATGAGTTAATTGTTATTCAGGCAATTGGGCATAGAAGAGAAGTATATAAGTAATGAAGAAAACCAAGCTCACCGAAAAACCCTCTTGAATTCCTGACATTTCAGAGTAAAAATAAACCTCAATAATTCTGTATTATAAAAAAGCTTATAACCACTTGATAATCATAGTTTTATTGAAATTTGTGTGAATTTTATGTATAAATAGTATTACAATATTTCAAAATATAATTTTATATATTGACATTATTTTAAAATTATGGTAATATTTTTACAAATAATGGAATAAATAATGAGTTCGGTATTAAAACTTGACAGATACAATGAAAAAAAGGAAATCACTTTTGAATTAAAATTTCAGATGTCTCTTACAACCCGCCAGCGATTTGAAATGATGTTTAAGAAGACAGAAGAAATAAAAAAATTACTGGAGAAAAGTGGTCACAGAAAAGCTTTTGAGATTATTAAAAGAACAGGCTCAATAGATTCTAAAGATTTGGAAGATTTAAAAATTCTGTCTGAGATTAAGAAACTAACCATGGAGAAAAAGAAAAATTAAACATGGAAGAAACAAGACACGAAAGGTTTAAAAGGGTTGCATCTAAAAGAACTAACGAGATTCTTGAGAAGATAAGGATACTCGGTAATTGCTCAAATAAGAGTTCTTATGAATATACAGAGGAAGAGGTTAATAAGATTTTCTCTGAGATTGATAAACAGTTAAAACTGACAAAGGCAAAGTTTCTTGGAGGGAAGAGGGAGAGGTTTAAGCTGTAAAGGGGCTAATAAAGAAGGATTTTCTTAAGAAGGAAAGCGAAATGAAGGAACAAAAAAAATTAGATAAATTAAGTGGTATGGATATTGTACTTTATTCACTTTATCTCCTAGGCGGATGGCAAAAGCGTGTTCATACGGAGGACATTGCTTTAAAGTGTTTCCAAGTAGCTCCTTCCAAATTTTCTTGGGTAAAATACCCACAGTATCCCGATCTTACGCCCGCTCGTTTTGCGCTGGAAGCGGCCAAAAAGCCGGAATGCGGAGCATTAGTAAAAGGGGAAAGCGAACGGAAAAGGACAGTCAAGAGTGTTGGAGGATGGATGCTAACTGTTGAGGGGATTAAATGGATAAAAGTGAATAAACCACGAATCGAACAATATTTAGGTAAACATAGGCCAACAGGAGACCGCTTACATACAGATCGAAAATTAAAAGAATTACTTAGAAGTGTCGCCTTCAAAAAATTTATGGATTATGGAGAAGACGCAGAAATTTCGCATGCTGAGTTTGCCGAATCGCTTGTTTGTACTGTAAACACAAGAGCAGAAGTGTTAAGCGACCGATTAGAACAACTTCACTCTATAGCCGAAGAGTTGAGAAAAGAAGAAGTCAAAAATTATGTGAATTTCTGTCAAAGTAAGTTTGCCCTACTTTTAGAAAAGAGAGGAGGTGTAAGAAATGCCAAAAGTTGAAATTCCAACTGAATGGGATCTCGGTGCAACTCGGCGATATAAACGCCAAAATATGGAAAAAGCAATGAGAGGAAAAATTGAACGTGCGTTGGTAGAACTGGTTACGAACTCTGATGACAGTTATCGAGATTTAGAGGATGAAGGGAAACAGGTCTCAGGAAAAATACGGGTAGAAATAGAAAGGCGGAAAAAAGGACAACCTTCAATTGTGATAGTACGGGATAGAGCAGGGGGAATGAATAGATTGGAGATGTACAATAAACTTGGCGAATTAGGCAAAAGAACCTCAGGATTTGAAACAGGAAAACTACGGCGTGGGCTTCATGGACGAGGGGCAAGAGATGTTGCTGCTTTTGGAATCATTCATTTTGAAAGTATTAAATATGAAGAATATAATCACCTGATTATTCCTCCTTCCTTAAAATGTCGATTCACAGAACCTCGACATAAGAAAGTCACTGAGGAAATACGGAAGAAACTCGGCATACCGAGAGGTAATGGCACGGTGGTTACTGTTGAGGTTGAAAGCCGGTTTAAAGTCCCGCAACATGAAACTCTATTGAAAGAATTTTACCGATATTACAGTCTGCGAGACTTATTTTCTAATGCTAACAGAGAAGTAGTACTTGTAGATCTGAATAAAAATAGGGAAGATCCCTTGCGTTATAGTTATCCCACTGGCGAAGTGGTATTTAATAAAGATTTTTCAGTCCCCGGATATTATGGAGTTACAGCACATCTCGTTATTCGTAAACATACAAGTTCTTTTGAGCAAGGCACTCTTCCATATAGAGAGGGTATTTTGATTAAAAGTGCAGCAGCAATTCACGACTGCACCTACTTTTGGTTAGAATCAGAGCCTTTTTCTTGGAGATTTACAGGTGAGTTATATTGCGAATTTATTGATGAATTAGTTCGCGAATATGACGACAGGGAAGAAGCAAATCCAGATAATCCCAATCATCCTGAAAATAATCCAATACGTTTATTGGACCCATTCCGCGATGGCTTGATACTTGAACATCCTTTTGCCCAAAAACTTTATAAAAAATGCAAAGAAATTTTAAGACCTTTTATTGAGGAACTAAAGGCTACTGAAGCTCCTTCCAAACGAAGTGTTACAGATGAAAATCTTGAAAGAAAATTAGATAATCTTTCGAAAGAGATTTCAAGGGTTTTCGAGAAAAAATTAAGTGAACTGGAAGAGGAAATTCCAACAGAAGATGTTGATGACCCAAGAATTAAAAAACTTAGTATCGGTTTGCATATCATTCCGTCCGGTGATATACCTATTATAGTGGATCAACCCAAA
>JAGUXE010000046.1 GCA_020061995.1 Ignavibacteriales bacterium
TAATGTATTTTCACCAAGAAAATTTCCGTCTTTTATGAAAGCAACCCTTGTGCATATCTGCTGAACCTTATATAAATTATGAGAATTTAGAAATATAGTTTTGCCATCACGGGCTAAATTTTGAATTAGCTCTCTGATTTCTTTTTGAAAAATTGGGTCCAAACCAGAAGTTGGCTCGTCCAGAAATAACAATTCAGGATCGTGGAGTAAAAGCCGGGCTATTGCAAGTTTTTTTTCATTCCTAAGGAAAGTCTACCTGATATATCACGCATTCGTTGTAATAATCCAACAAAATCTAATATTTCTAGAATTCTTTTAACGTAATCCTCAATTCGATAAATTTTAGCATATAAACAATTTAATAATTTTTTAATTTATAGATATATGAAATCCAAAAAGGTAAGCGATTAATATGATAGATAGCCAGCACAATGCAATGACACTTAATAATGTCGTAAAACTCTCTTTAAATATTTTACCAGATATTATTGAGAGAGTTACGAGAAATAGTATTGAGAATAAGTTAAAGTTTTTTACAAACGAACCTAATAAAGGGTGCAACTGAAAAATATTCAAGAATATTCCAATTCCGAAATGGGAGTCGAAACTGTCGGTAAATAATTTTACAACAGTATCTAACCAAACGCCGATAGTTAATATAATACTCGTTATAGAACAAGCGTAAATAAATTCATAAATATATTTCCATGTATCAGTTAAAAAGGATAAAATAAACCATAAAATAAAAACCAACAAAGCAAGTGAAAAAGCATTAATTATTGTAATCTTCATTGCAGATAAAGTTATTAATCCGGGATTCCGGAATAATGCTTCCATACCATCTCTTGTTATTTCAACTATTCTTTTATCATCAATTTTTTCTTCAATCTGTTTAAGAACATTTTCAATATAGTTTTCGTCCGAAATCATTATATAATTAGATAAAAAGATAGTAGATAAATAAAGAAGCAAATAAAAAGTAGAATATTTTAAGGATGGTTTCCAAAATTTGTTTATAAACTTTTCAGTAAATAACTCACTCATATAATGTCACGTTTATTGTATATGAATATCGTAATTGTCAAATATATAAAAATATAAAAGATGGTAGAAAGAACTAATCGTAAATCGTACATATCAAGCTGTATGGCTTTTTCATAACTAATAAAACTTATAAAAGGAGGAATGATATAATGAACAATAGTGATTAGAATATTATCTGTTGAATTTTCAGCACTAATAAACGGTCCGATTATAAATGCTAACGCAAGACCAATAATAGATGTTACTGCTTCATTTTCGAACAATACACCTATTAGAGGAAAAATCGCTGACAGGGAGAGTAAGATAATTATAATATTTAAACTTAGTATGAATGGTTCTAAAACTATAAACTGTGTTTTGAAAAAAAGAATTGATATAATTAATAAAGAAAATACTACTAAATTTATGATAAGGTAGGTGTTTATGCCTAAATATTGGGATATAATTAATTGAGCTCGTGAGATGTCTTTTGTAAGGATCATTTTATTTAACGGATTTTTAAATATTTCTGTAGATACTGAGCCGAAAGTGATTACCAATAAAAATAAAATAATCCACATAATAAAGTTTATGTATGCTGAAAGTAATAGATTCAAAAATAATCCGACTTGTTCAGTTATCATTTTATTGAAAAAATAAATGCGAACAATTTCCCCATTTTCGATCCCGAACTTCAGACCAAACAATATTAAAAGTAAAGCGACTAACTCCACTATGTAAATAAGTATTATGACTGGATATCTAAATAAATCACATATTGTTCTTTTTATTACTACCAACATATTTACTCCTTTACTAATGCAGTAAACAAATCTTCGAGTGATGTTGAAGATGGTTTAATATTTAAAATTTTGATTGATAATTTTTGCATTTCAGATATAAGATTTTGCAAATTATCTGTTCCGTTTAATTTGCATACCCAACCTAAATTCCTTTCATAAAAAGGCCATTCATCAGAATGCGGTTTTTCTGATACCTCGACTTCAAAAAAATATCTATCACCCAATAACTCACTCAAAGAGCCATATTTTAACAATTTTCCTTTATGAAGAATTGCAATTCTGTCAGCAAATAGCTCTACTTCAGAAAGCATATGAGAATTTATAAGTACAGTAGCCCCTTTTGATTTTAAGTTTAGTAACAAATCCCTGACTTTTATTCTTGCTATCGGGTCAAGACCTTCAGTAGGTTCATCCAAAAAGTAGAAAGGTACTTCTTTTAATAGCGACTGTACTATCCCTAATTTAATAATCATCCCTTTCGAAAAAATGTCAACTTTTCTTTTTTTATATTCATATAATTCGAAAAGTTTCAAATATTCATCAATAAGTTTTTCCAATACCTTGCCTTTAATGCCACTCAATTCACCTAAATATCTAAGCACTGAATAAGCTTTCATCTGTTTTGGTACAGTAAAGTTTTCCGGTAAATAGGCGACATTATTATTCAGCTTTTGCAAGAATTTTGAGTTATATTGAATTTGAATTTTACCCGAAGTTGGCTTTACTAATCCCAGTAAAATTTTCATAAAAGTCGATTTCCCAGCTCCGTTTAAACCAAGCAGTGCAATAATTTCACCTTCAGGTAGTTCGATAGTTACATCCTTTAAAGCTTGAGTGTTGGTATTATAAATTTTTGATAGGTTTAATACATTAATCATTTTCTTAATCTATTTTAAGATTAGTTTTTTATAAGTTCGATGAATTTTTTATGTTCTATTGTACCCATAGGAAATTCATTTTTGTATAATATTTTTCCGGTTGAATCAATTAATATTGCAGTACTTTTAATAAACTGTTTATTTTTTTCAGACTTTGATATTATACAATTGTATCTAATATCGAGAGCTTCTATAAATCGATTTATTCTCATTTCGGATAAACTATCTTCGATTTCTTGATAAAAATAACAATATATTTTCATCCGATCAATAGAATCCAAATTTGTAATTATAAGATTATTAAAATAAACGAAATCATCCAAGCATGTGGGGCAGTTAAAATCTGATGGTTGTAGAATTACTAAGAGTCTTTTCGAGTCGATATTTTGGGAGGGGTATCCAATAAGTTCTATTTCCTTTAAGAAAACATTAACATCGGTAGAATGATTATTTTTATCTTTCAGTTTGAAAATTGGCAATACCAATCCCAACTCAAGATAAATAATCACGAGAATTAAAATTATGTTTCTAAAAATGTTATTTCGAGTGTTTGATACTTGTTTTTCTACTTTTGAGTACGACCAGGCTAAAAATCCAGATATATTAAAAATTAATATATAAAAAATAAATAATCCTTTCAATAGGAAACTAATATTTGAAATATCGCTTAAGTAAATATTCTTTGATTTTATAGTAAAAATAAAAAGACTCCACAATACAAGACCTATTACTAAACAAATGCACACGAAAATATATTTAAAATTATATCTTAAAATAAGCAACAAGCCAAAAACAAGTTCCAAAGAAATTATGGTAATCGAAAATATTGTTACAAAATTAAATGAAAGCACACCGCTCAGCAAAATAATGTTTAAAAAAGCATTGAATAGAAAAACCTTCCCAAAAGCAGCTAATGATAAAATTATACCTAAAAGAATTGATAACAACTCTGTGTATTTGTTTTGGAAAAAATATTTAGTCGTACTTTGAATTCTTGACGGAAGGTGAAAAAGGGATATCATTCTATATTGTATTTTCTGATTATTGTCTTCTTGTTTTCTATCGTATAAACTTCATCCTTTTTATTGATATATATTTGAGATGAAGCACGAGGAAGGAGTATGTTATTGATAATTTTCCCTGATAAATCGGAGATATATACATCTCTGAAAGGATTTTTTGTATAATGTCCACAAAGTATATAAATAGCCCCCTTTTTATTCATCGAAATGCTACCTATCATTATACCTTTGGGTACATTTTTACTCGAAAATAATCCCATAGGCATTTTCTCGTATTTCGGTTTCTTAGGTAAATCTTGAATATCAAATTCATGCATAAATTCACCTGTAGTTTTCCAGACTTCTATTTTATTTAAAAATAAATAAGCCACAATTATATCGCCACTTTCGGATATTGTGAAATTGAAGATATCATTAAATTCATCGCCTGTTGAATATTTCAAAGGAATTATTTTCAGCAACTTACCCTTGATATCGTATTTAAACAATGTTTTATTCTTTTTGCTCGTATAAGCCCTAACCCATAGATAACCTTCAAAATCAAAATTTATATCAAAAATTACCCCTTCAGTATACAGACTATTTGCATAATTAAAATTTTTAGAAAATATTTGTACACGAAACGAGGCAAAATCGGCAACTGCGATAAATTCTTTTGAAGCAGTAAGTTTACCGGGGGCTTTAAATTCTCCTTTGTCAGTTCCTCTTTTACCAAATTTATCAACTAGTTTACCATCACT
Source organism: Ignavibacteriales bacterium (assembly GCA_020061995.1). The sequence continues at coordinate 4,467 of JAGUXE010000046.1, forward strand.
ATCAAATTTTTTCACACAATATTCTAACTTGTCTGAGACAAATAATATACCTTCACTTATCTCTTCTAAATCGATTGCTTCCGATATCAGATTATTAGCATTTATTCCTATGGTCAACAATTCATTTAATTCATTCCTTTTCTCAGTATTAGTTTCTTTTACATTAACAAAGGAAAAAACACTCATAATTATTGTTATAATTGTATTTGATGCTAGCCAATTCATGATATATCATACATACAATTTATATACCCTATGCTGCAACCCACTACACATCCAGCGTACATAGGTGCGAACCAACCAAAAAAACTTTCACATCTATTTTCGCACCAACTTAAGATTTTGAAACAATCAGCAGCAGTCTTAGCTTCTGTTACATTTGGAATGCTTAACGTAACTATGATAATGATAGATAATAATAGGTTTTTCATTTCTCTCTCCTTTTTCCGTCAGCTGACGGATTGTTATTTGTATTAGTCAATTGCACATACA
>JAGUXE010000177.1 GCA_020061995.1 Ignavibacteriales bacterium
AAAAAAATAAAGCGGCCGGTTAATAAGAATATTTCTTATTTTTGTTCCGGGTGAACCATTACTACTTAAGTAAGAGAGTAATCCTGTCAAATATCCTAAAACGGTTCCGAATAAGGCAAGTATGATGTCAAAAATAGAGGTAACACGCGAAACCATAAATAGTTCGACGAACTCTACTGTTCCAGCCAGAATTATTCCTGACAGAATTGCCATTGAGAAAATAAATATATTAAATCCCTTCTTCTGTCCGAAAGCGTAGAAAAAGACAAAACCAAAAATAAAAAAGAAAATAAGATTAGTTAAGATATCCATCTTTGAGATATGCGCTCCAAATGGATAAAAGGGCGCAAAACTTATCTTATCCCGTAATTGTTCTCTCGTAAAATCAAAACCGCTAAAGCCGCCGTAAATAAAAACCTGGTAAATCATAAATATGGCCATTATGAGTAACAATTTTTTAGATATACGCATGTTCTGCTTTGTTATCCTTCTTATATACCTAACAAGATATTTTCCAATTTTTGCAAATTTAATTCCCAACTAAACTTATTTTCTACCAATCGTCTTGCCTTAGCCGACACCGAAGCCCTTAATTGCGGGTTATCCATCAGTCTCAAGACCGATTCGGCAAAGTCCTCAGGATTATCATTGATAAAAATTTCCTCTCCTGTTTTCGCATTGATACCTTCGTTACCTTTAGTAGTTGTCACTACAGGAACTCCTGATGCCATAGCCTCTAAAACTTTATTCTGTATACCCCGCGCGATTCTTAGTGGCACCACACATACTGCTGAGTCCACTACATACGGCCTCACATCATCAACAAATCCGGTAACCACCACATTTTTATCTGAAGTAAGCTGCTTAATTGCCTTAACAGGATTTGAGCCGACAACGTAAAACCTTATATCTGGAACCTCTTTCCTTATTAATGGTAGTATTTCCCGGCAAAAATATAAAACTCCTTCCACATTGGCAAAATAATTCATCTGCCCCATAAAAACTAAACTATTTTTTTCGCCAGTGCAAGAATCAGGTTTATAGTATTCATAATCTACGCCGTTAGGTAAAACCGAGACGCGTATGCCGGGGATAAAAGATTTAAATAATTCTGCTTCAGCCTGAGAAGTTACAATAGAGTGATTTACCGAATTGACAATAACCTTCTCGTATTCTTTCAAACGCCTCTCCTCCATTTTGTAAATGATGCTTTTCGGGAAACTGCTATAATCTGCGTACTGTCGCCATTTATCAGAATCAACATCCACAAAATCTATTATCTTAGGGATTGACTTAAAATTTAGCGCATATTGGGCCATAGAAGAACAGTAGATAAAAATTAAGTCAAATTTTTCCTTTTCTATCTTCTCTTTTACTAATTTCTTCATTTTTCCTGAGTAAAAATAAGCTAATGTTAAAGGCAAGTTCGAAAAGAAATAGAACAAGCTTCTGATCTTTGAAAAAAAAGTGTTCAAGGGGATAATATCTACGCAACTACAAACTTTCCCCAAATCATCTGTGTAGCCTAAATCCTCTTTATTATCGGCAAGGCATACCAATGATACAGAATGTTTTTTTGAAAGATATTTAATAATATTAAACGCCCGCAGTTTATCGCCCTTATTCGGCGGAAAAGGAACTCTCTGGGTTAAAAAAAGTATTTTCATATTCTTAAGGGATATTTTTTACAATATGTGGCCCTATAAGTTTGGTAATAAATACGGGAGTATGCTGCCAGACTTTAATTGCCAATTTATATTTGGGATTATTAGGATTGATTTCGGGTAATTGATTTCTGTTACTAAGCCAGTATTGCCAATAAAGCTGTTTTGGCTTTGCACCCCACTGTTTTTTAAATTTAAATGTCCCCGAATCCCAAGAAGACCTCCCAAAGTCAAAATATTTGTACCCCTGCAAACAGGCATATTCAATCATTTTCCAGTAAAGCAGCATATTAGGACAAAGTTGGCTATATTTTCCTAAAGAAGCTGCCCAAGGGACTTCTAAGGTATCCTTAAATCCTATAACCAAACTTGAAGCAATAACTCGGTTATCTAAGTATACAGAAAACATCTTTGTATTCTCGGGAAATTCATTCAAGATACTCCTGAAGAATTCTCTACCATAAACCGGGGTTCCTAAATCCCGCATATTGACCGTAAAGATTTTATAAAAATCATCTAATCCCTGCCTGCCTCCTGCAATAACCTTTAAGCCGACCTTTTCTGCCTTTCTCACCTGATTTCTAACTTTAGGATCGAGTTTATCCCAAATATTACCGGGATTTGCATTTATTTCTAAAACCATTGCCACTTTTGTTTCTTTGGCAGGAAGCGACAAATTGTAATTACTAGAATGTCTTAGCTCTATATGTTCTGCTTTCTCTTCTTGCGCAATATTAATAGCCTCGCGTAAAAGTAAATCCATTGCTTCTTTGCTTTCTGCACAAATCCCGCCATAATTAAAAAATGGCAAGGAAACCAGAAACTTGCCGAATAGCTTACTGCTTAAAAGCACAAGCGGCAAAAGGCCTTCTATCCCCTTTTTATTTTCAGCCATCAGATAAAACGTCTTATGGCCAAAACTTTTTTCCACAACAGCTTTCCATTTACTGAGATGATAAACGCTGGAATGAGCCGAGTTCGCCACGTAACTATCCCATTCTTCTATCTTTTCTTCTGTAAATCTGTTTATTCGAATTTCTAAATTTTGATTCATAATTCTTAATTATTTTCCTGTAAACTAATGGTTATACTCTGTTGTGCAAGAGAAAGATTTGAAAATTCTAAAACTCCACTTGCTGTTGAAGTTACTAACTGCTGATTTATTTTATTGGTATTTAAGCTTTTAATCATTACCGTATAATTTGAATTCGGCTGTAGATTACACACTAAATGCTTTAAAGTATTATCATTGACCTGATAAGAAAGTTTTTTCTTATCTTTACTGAATATTACCACTCTATCAACAATTTGAAGACCTATACCACCATCTGTTTCAATCCTATCTACCTCAGGTATTGACTCAACAGTTAAATCACACGGATATAGAATATGTAGAAAAATATCCTCCTTTTGAGGAATGGTCGGTTGCACCTCAATCCGCCAAGCTCCGGGTTCTGAATGGGGTGGAAAAGTAAGCGGAACGCCTTGGTCTCGGTTGTAACCATTTACCCAGAATTCGTATCCGCGTCCGCCAATGACCGTTATCTTTGATTTGCGTGGATAAACTGTCTTACAGAATAGCCGTCCATTCCCGCTATCTATACGCACAGTGCCAGAGGTATAAGCGGCATATCCTAAACCGGCATTATCAAGCTTTCCATCAACCAAAGTTGGCTCGGCGATACTGTGCAGAAGCCAAGCCTTTTTATACTCAGGTTTTTCTGAGGATACTTTATCAAAAATAATAAAATAGTAATTGGGTTTTAAAACCACTATTTGTCGCTTAAATTCTGTTATTTTAGGTTTATTATTTTCCACAGAAAATTCTGGGTTATTGTATGCATTAGTTATATCCGCATTAATATAGACATAATTATTATCGGCTTCAAAATTCGTGATATCTCCGGTTTCGTAATGAGCACCTGTTTTTTTCCTTGATAAGTATTCTTGCAATGTGAAACACTCTTGCTGGGCGCTACCCCGATAATACCAAACCACGCGTTGTCCGCCATCATTTATTCCAGCATTTTTATAGGGAGACTGAAATTTTTCTTCGGGCTGAAAGATAGTCATTGTATTATGCGCAATTGTGCGGGTGTAATAATTCTCTCTATGTGATAAACCCCAGTCAGCATAGTAACCAGAATCAATAACCAACGGTGCATATTTAAAAATAGTAAAATTACCTTGGTCAGAGTGCTGATGACCGGTAAAATAATCTCCACAATTAAACCTAAAAAATATATCTTCCGGCCCCCATCCGCTTCGTATTACGATATATCCTAAACTATCTTTTCCAAAAATAGCTTCTAAGGGTAGTTCTTTAATCCCGGGAGAAACAGGAATAGTTGGATCATGAAATAATAAATATTTGAAAAGATACCCTTTGTAGTACACAGGATCAGGTGAAATTCCTCTTTCTAACTTAACCAAAAGATCTGAGCCATAGGTATTTCTATATTCAGTAGTTATAATCTCAAGATTTTGCACAAAATTATCTTTGGGATAGGCTTTATATGAAGAAATATCACCAAATCTTGTCCAAGTATTATCTGGACGCAAATTATAGATATGAAAATAAAGTAATTTTCTTAACCAATCTCCTTGATTTTCTGCAATTTCTTCAAAATAGTTGTAAGAAGGTTCGGTGGCGCTCTTATAGGCTTCTAAGAATTCCAAAAGGTAAGGTAGGCGAGTTTCATTCAAATATCCTACTCCTTCCGGCCATGTTCCATCAAGATATCGAAAGGCATCAAAAATATTTTTTAGTTCATTTAAAGTAAAATTTATAAATTTCTCTGCATCAGAATGGTCTCCCCATATAGCTATTCCTATCATCCCTACTGAGGAAATCTGTTCCATAGCTCGAGAGAATATATGGTGGTCAGAATTTAAATATCTAATCATTCTATTTGCCAAATTAACTATATTCTCTACTAATATTCTTTTATCTTCTTTACTAAAACTTGGTGAATTATAAACCCAATCAAATCCAATGCTTAAATCATTCATAATCTCATTCTTATCCCAGATATCAGACGAATTTAAGGCATTTTGGGAAGCATTCTTCATCATCTCAATAAGTCTTTTGGCACGCTCTTCATCATCAGTAATTAAATAACCAATGGCTGCTGTAGGAATACCTCGTGATTCTGCATACCCATCTTTAATTCGCTCCCATCCTCTGCACCAATCACCAAATTGCACCCTCTTGCATAACTCTAAAACACCAATTCTTCCTTCCCGCTTTTCCGGTCTTAAAAAAATACGTGGATGCTTGGGATAAATGTTTGATTCTTTCGCATATAACCTAACAGGTATTGTTAAGATAACTGCAAACAGAAGAAAACTGCATAGTTTATTTAAACCTTTCATCTTGCTCATTTTAACATTCCAACAACTCCGACAAAGCGAAGCATTCTAACAATTAATCGCCTTCTATAATCTTAAAATTATCTACCACCAAAAAAGTATCCTCTCCCGCTCTTCCTCCATAAATCTGGATGTCAGAAAACTCTTCTCCTCTTTGAGGAGTTAAACCTGTATGAGAATTATCTTTATTAACCTTTTCTCTTCCAAAGGAACGGAAATCTATGTATAATAGCTTATATGAGACCACAGGGTACCCCACAAGCTTTAGAGAAACGAAGACGCA
>JAGUXE010000112.1 GCA_020061995.1 Ignavibacteriales bacterium
AACTGCACTTGCAAGGAAAGATAAGAGCAGTTTGCTTAATCATTGGCTTTGTCGTTTTAATCTGCATTGCTGTTATGGGTGGCGGGTTATCGGCAAGTACGTATGTTTAAAACCTACGTAAATTAATTTATGAGATTTCCGAATTTTGGGTGTATTTATTAATACATTCTCAAATGGAGGTCTCATCATGAAAAAGAAACTGATTTTAGAGGATAAGAAATTCGTCACTTTGGGTGTTGAGAGTTTTAATAATTAACAACTTGTTTTGGTCAACCAAAACGAGAACGGAAATCTATAAATAGTAATCAACTCGGCGGTTGTTTTTTAACAGCTTATCCCTATGGGATAACACGCCGTTATGCTTTAAGGATATAATTTGTTAAGCAACGTTCAAAGAATAATATTAAAAGCAAAACCAGCAATTGATAATTTGCGATATAATGAATGGGAGACTGCATCAGTAATATTTTTTGTTGATGAACCGGACAAAAATAAAGCTCTTGAAGTAGTTAAAAACAAGCTTCACGATATGAAGTGGGAAATATTGTATTATGAATTAAAAGATACCTTGGTCGAAGAACGAGTTCAAGAAGCTGAAAATATAATAAAAGAAGCTTACGCCATAGCCAAATCAAAAAAAATATATTATAATTTTATCTACGATAATTTTGGACCTGGGAAAAATAAATCAAATTATCTTTGCCCACCCAAAATTAACGAACAATTTATTGAGAAGGTGATAATTGATGCTGGTGGTCGGAGATTGACCGAAAGCGAAAAAGCTAATAGCGAGGAATTAAATGCCGATTTTATTATTGGTGATTTCGTTATTGAATTAAAGAGTTTAATGGAAGAAGGTTTTGACAAAGATGAAAGACGCAAAAAGATCTCAAATTTATTTTCAAAATATTATTCAACTTCAGAACCCATTTTCATTGATCCAACCATATTAGATTCATCAGATCAACGGCTCTATACTTCTATTCTCTCAAGTCCAGTAGAGAAAAAAATATCAAAAGCTCATAAACAAGTTATTGAAACGAGAAAAAGAATTTCACCAAATTTAAAAATTGGATTAATATACCTCAATTCCGGTTATTTAAGTTTTCCTCACGACTCCTTTAATTCGGAAGTGAATCGGTATATAAATAAAAACTGCCATCATTTTGATGATATTATAACTTTGTCCATTTCTGCTCAGACTAATGGATTTGATCTCTACGTTGAATTTTTTTCTGATCCACAAAAGTCTTCCAACAAGGAAACCAAAATGATTCTTGATTCGTGGAATAAAAATGCGGAAGAAATAATGACAAAGTTAGTTCGAGGCGAGATTAAAGATTTGGCAAAACCACAAAAGCCCGTTTCATTTAGCGATTCGGGTATAGATTTTTATTGGTTGCCTTATGCAATAGAGAGATTTACATTCTGAACTTAAAGCTAACAAGCAAATGCTAATAAACTCGTTCCAGTTGAGGGATGAGATTGAAACCAGGAGATAATGCTTGTTTTTTGAGATTTAAGACGTTGGTGTTACTAATGGAATTTTAATAATGGTTCTACTAATTTCGTCAAGCCGGGTTATTGAAGTAAGGGAAAAAAATAACAGTACATTTTCCGGGTAAAATGTAATAGGAAATCAACAAATAATAATTAACTCAGTGTTTGTTTTTTAACAAATTGTCCCTTTGGGATAACACGCCGTTAGGTGTTTAATATATTTATTCAATGTGAGACTAATATGAAAGCATTGGTTTTAGGCGCGAGTGGAGCAACGGGCAAATTGGTCGTGCAACAGTTTATGAAAAAGAACATTAAAGTTCGATTAGTTGCGAGAGAATCTGCCATTATTCCTAGCCAAATATCAGAGGATAAGAGCATTGAGATAATAAGAGGTAATATAAATGACTTTGAGACCGCACAAATCAAAGACCTTGTAAAAGATTGTGATTCAGTTATCTGTTGTCTTGGGCACAACATAAGTTTTAAGGGGATTATGTCTCCTCCTCATAAACTTGTTTACAATACTGTTGTTAAAACAATTGAGGCATTACAGTCACAAAACCTTAGTCCAAAATTTATTCTAATGAGTACAACTGCATATACAAATAAAAAGATAGGAGAAGTAAACACTTTCGGTGAAAAGTTAATATTCTCATTATTATATCTCCTATTACCTCCTCACAAAGATAATATGCTAGCTGCTAATCATCTTGTTTACAAAATAAGCTCAAATACCAAAATTGATTGGGTTGCAGTTCGTCCTGATTCGCTTTTAGATGAAGAAAATGAAAGTGAATATGAAGTATATAATAATAAATTAAGCAGCCCTATATTTAACGCAGGTAAAACAAGTAGAATAAACGTTAGTCATTTTATAGTAGAACTAGTAACAAATGAAAAATTGTGGGATGAATGGAAACATAAAACCCCGGTTATCTACAACAAAGCATAAGAAATTTGCGAACGGCTAACGCGCAATTCTTGACGACCAAAAAGTCATTAAACGAACAGATTTGAGAGAGTTGTAAAAAGAATAATCAAAAAAAAGACAAAAAAATATGTTGACCAAAAAATGGCTAAAAAAATTACAGGCCCGGAATTCGTTTTTACGTAATTAAATTCTTGAACGGGGTACAGTAGTTATAAACAAACTGTCCAC
>JAGUXE010000378.1 GCA_020061995.1 Ignavibacteriales bacterium
AACAGAAGCTAATGTTGATTTAAGAATATTTAACATACTTGGTCAACAAGTTGCAGTTCTTCTTAACAATCAAATCATGAATGCCGGACATCATGATATTAATTTTGATGCTTCAAAACTTTCTACAGGAACTTACATTTACCGCTTGTCTTCAGGCGATAATGTAGTTACCAAAAAGATGATCTTAATGAAGTAGTAATAATTAATTTATTAATTTCTAAGGGCGGTTTTAACCGCCCTTTTTTTGTTTAAAAAAGTTTTTTGAAATCAAAATTCTTATTAGATTAAGTAGGTCAAATTTTCCTTCAACTATTAAAATATTTTAATTAACCATTTTATGATTAAAGAGGTTGCCCAAAGATCATTAGGGCTCGATGCGTTAAGGGGTTTTGCAATCTTAACAATGATTTTATCGAGTAGAATTCCATATGGAGTTTTGCCCGGTTGGATGTATCATGTTCAAGTTCCTCCCCCATTACATAAATTTGATCCGACAATCGCCGGGATTAGTTGGGTTGATCTTGTTTTTCCTTTTTTCCTTTTTTCAATGGGAGCTGCCTTTCCGATTGCATTATCAAAAAGAATAAAGGAGGGCTCATCAAAATTTAGTATTTATTTACATGTATTTTGGCGAGGAGTTCTTCTGGCATTTTTTGCTTTGGCGATTCAACATATGCGTCCGCATGTAATTAATCCTGAGCAACCGATTGAAACTTTATTACTTGCAGTAGTTTTGTTCCTTTTCCTTTTTTTAGTTTTTGCGAAGTTCCCGTTTAATCTTTCTAAAAATATCAATTACATAATAAAAGGGGTTGGTTTAGTCGGGACTTTTGCTTTCTTATATTTGGTGCAATATCCTGATGGTTCAGGGTTTTCATTAAAAAGATTCGACATTATTATTCTTGTATTATCAAATGTAGCAATTGTCGGCTCAGTTGTATGGATACTAACGCAGAAAAATATTCAATACAGATTTATTTTTTTAATTGTCTGTTTTGCCATTAGATTGGTTTTTAACACTGAAGGAAGTTGGTTGTCTAAAGCCGGTTCATTTTATCCTTCATGGATGTTATTTCAACCTTATTTTCTGAAATATCTGTTTATTGTAATTCCCGGAACAATAATAGGCGATTTGATTTATCAGTGGAATAATAGTGGGGTCAGTAAGTTAGAAATTAAATCTGACTTTTCTAATAAACTACTTTTACTCTTTTCAATTATTCTATTACTTGTTATACCTATAAATCTGTTCGCTCTCTATGAAAGATACATTTTAGAATTATTAATTTTTAACATTGGAATATCTCTCCTGTTTTATATTTTTTTTAATAAAGCTGCCGCTGTTAATGATTTATTAATAAAAAAAATGCTGCTCTGGGGAGTATTCTGGTTATTGCTTGGAACTTTATTAGAACCCTTTGAAGGAGGTATTAAAAAAGATCATTCAACTATGAGTTACTATTTTGTAACTACAGGACTTGCCATATTTATGCTCGCCTCATTTACAATTATTATCGATTTCCTTAAAGTCCAAAGAGGATTTAAATTGCTTATAACAAATGGTCAAAATCCAATGTTAGCATACGCAGCGGGAACTAACCTTCTCACTCCACTTGTTATGCTTACATCAGTTGACCCTTTGTTGCGATCAGTTTTATCAACACCCTGGCTTGGAGTGATTAAAGGTATAATTGTTACCTATTTATTAGCGGTTATAGTCCATCTTTTTACCAAATATAAAATATTTTGGCGGACTTAATCTAATCCTTTATTACCAAATCTTTGCCCGGGTTTGCTTTAGTTAAGAATTTAAACAATCATTAAACTAATTAAAGGAGACTCTTATGCCCGAATTGAAAAAATGCAAAACAATTCCGGAGATGTATCAATTCCTTACTGAAGAGTATGGAGCAAAACTTGAACGTCCTCTATTAAAACACAAAGTGAACAATGAATGGGTTGGGATAACTTATTCACAGTTTAAAAAAGAAACTGATTCATTTGCAAATGGATTAGCTTCGCTTGGTGTTAAACGTGGTGATAAAGTTGCAATAATTGCAGAGAATAGACCCGAATGGGTTTATACTGATATGGCTGTACTTGCCCTTGGCGGAATTGATGTTCCACTCTACCCTTCTTCAACTTCTGACAGTATAGAATTTATGATTAATAATTCTGAATCAGTCGGAGTTGTTTTATCTAATAAGCTTCAACTCAATAAGTTCATGAAGATTAGAAAGAATTGCAGGACTATTAAATTCATAGTCGTGATGAATGATAAAGATGTTCCTGACGGAGAGAAAGATGTCTATTCTTTTTCATCAGTTCAAAGTAAAGGAGACCAATTTGGACAGAGTAATCCAAATCATCTAAAAGAAAATATCAAGTTATCGCGTGAGGAAGATCTTTGCACAATTATTTATACATCCGGAACTACCGGCGAGCCTAAAGGAGTAATGTTAACACATAAAAATATCCTTTCTAATGTTAACGGAGCTCTTATTTCATTTCCATTTGGTCCTGATGATATTTTCCTCTCTTTCCTACCACTGTGTCACATTTTTGAAAGAATGGGAGGATATTATTCAGCATTCTCAGCCGGCAGTATGGTTTGCTACGCACAAAGTATTGAAACAGTTGCCACAGATTTAGTTGATGTTAAACCGACTTTAATGACAAGTGTTCCCAGATTATTTGAAAGAATTTATTCAAAAGTTATTAAAAATGCCGAAAGTCAACCCCCCAAAAAGCAAAAAATATTTTACTGGGCTATTGAGACAGGCAAAGCATATGCAAAAGCTAAAAAGAGTGGAAATATTCCAGTGGGATTAAGTCTTAAGCATAAATTAGCCGACAAACTTGTCTTCTCAAAAATTCGTGCTAAAACAGGTGGACGTTTGCGTTTCTTTATCTCAGGTGGTGCTGCGCTTGCAAGAGATTTGGGTGAATTCTTTGAAGCCGTTGGAGTTCTAATTATAGAAGGATTCGGCTTAACGGAATCATCACCGGTAATTACGGCAAATAGACTTGATGATTATAAATTTGGTACTGTTGGTAAACCTTTTCCCGATGTCGAAGTAAAAATTGCGAGCGACGGAGAAATTTTAGCTAAAGGTCCAACCATTATGCAAGGATATTTTAAGAATAAGAAAGAGACTGATGAAACCATAAAAGACGGTTGGTTACATACAGGAGATATTGGTGTTTTTGATGCAGAGGGCTTTTTGGTAATTACCGATCGAAAGAAAAACTTATTCAAAACATCCGGTGGAAAATATATTGCACCAACACCTATCGAAAACCTATTTCTTGCGAGCAAGTATATTGATCAATTCGTTCTTATCGGTGACAGAAGGATGTTTTTAAGTGCTTTGATTGTTCCCGATTTTGAAGCAGTAAAAGAATATGCCGATTCGCACAAAATTGATTATAAAAGTATTGATGATTTGATCGATAATAAACAAATCTACGATCTATTGGAAAATGAGTTAACCAAATTCCAAAAAAATCTAGCCAATTTTGAACGAGTAAGGAAATTCGCTTTATTAGATAAACCATTCTCTCTCGAAAATAATGAGATTACTCCAAGTATGAAATTAAAAAGAAAAGTAATCGAGGAGAGATATGTTCATTTGATTGAGCAAATGTATTCAGAGATAAACCGATAATAATTGAAATAAATAACCCCTCTTCTTACAATGTAAAAAGAGGGGTTTAAATTACTTCCTCATTAACTGTGGTATTATTACGAGTTATTATTTCGTAATCAAAAATCATTTGTTTAGAAAAGTGAATCCACCTTCATTTCAACTTCGCTTTCAGCAAAAAATGGCTCTCCATAACGTTTACCAATTTTAAATCCATAAAATTGTGCACGAGACTCAATAAATTCTAAAAATTCCGGACGGCTAATAAATGTTTCAGGTTCAGTACTCTTGGGATCAAAAAATTGTGTGGAATAGGCTTTGACCGCATCCATTTTTATTGTAAACTTTTCAGAGATATCAACAATAAAAGAAGGTTCAAACGTATATGTCTGCATGAAGTAATATAATTTATTCGGTCTATAAGGAGTTTGAAGAACTTCTTTATCAAAAGTTTTTATCTTAGGTAAACCTGCAAAGAAAAATGCTTCCTTAACAAGTCGACTTGTCGCAACGTGATCCGGATGTCTATCATTTTTATAAGGTGCAAAAACTATTCGTGGACGATATTTACGTATTGCCATAATAATTTTTGAAAGATTCTCTTTATTTTTTTGAATTTCTCCGTCAGGTATTGATAAATTTTCTCGTTTGGCGATTTTCAAAATAATTCCGGCTTGAAACGCTTCTTTTTGCCTGGTTTCTGCTGTTCCTCTTGTCCCCAACTCACCCCGAGTTAAGTCAACAATACCGATTTTATAATTTAAAGTTGTAAGTTTTGCAATTGTCCCCCCCATTGATAGCTCTGCATCGTCTGGGTGTGCTCCAAAAATAAGAACGTCAAGATTCATATTTATCGATAGTTTATTTATGAAAAAGTTGATATTAAACATAACTATTTTTTACTCACCAAAGCAATGAGATTTTAACAATCTCAGATAAATATAAGTAACATTTTTTTTTCAGAATGAAATTATTAATCAGATAAACTGAAAAACCAATTTCCTTAAACTCTTCTAATTAATTGGTTATTAAGTGAGAAAATTTTTCTCATAAAATAACTATTTGCGATTGAAAAAATATTTATTAAATTTCCTTCGCTTATATACAATCTTAGTTGAGGGTTCATTTAAGATTTATTCTCGGGTATTTCTATTCTTATTACTTATTCTAATTATTTATCACAGGAGGTTAATGTGAAAAAATCTTTTCTATTTTTCTTGACACTTCTTACCTTTACAGGCATGCTCTATTCTCAAACTGGTTCTGATTGGAAATGGCTGCATCCAGCACCCCAAGGTAACCAGTTGAGAGCAATACAGGCTTTCAGTGCTTCAACATGGTATGTAGTTGGACTCGCAGGCACATTCATGAAAACCAATGATGCCGGAGCTACATGGGAGTTTAACCATATGGCAGGTTTACCTTTTGGAACATCTGGTCAATCATCAAATGCTTATGCCTTACATTTCACTGACTTGAACAATGGTCTTGTTTTTGGTAGCAGCAGCGGTATACTTAAAACTACTGATGCCGGCGCAACCTGGACTCCCGTTCCTTCCGGTCTTGCTACTGCAACCATAAGTTTATTTGCTGCCGATTTTGCATCTGACAACCTAGTTGGTTACGCAGTCGGATCTTCGGGAAACATCACAAAAACCACAGATGCTGGCGCTACGTGGACTCAGCTTACCTCGGGTGTAACCACAACTTTTAACGATGTTTGGACTTCTGATGGAAACACAGTTTGGGTAGCAACAACAGCCGGTAACTTAAGAAAATCCACCGACGGCGGTGCGACTTGGGCTGCAGTTAATACGGGTGCTTCTTATACCGTTTATAAAATAAATGGTGACGGTACAACTCTTATGACTGCAGGTACAGCTGGAAATGTTAGAATATCGACCGATGGCGGTGCTACGTGGGCTGCTGCAAATACAGGTTTGGCAGCTACTAATGTTTATTGGGATATTGATTATGTAAATAATGCTTTCTACCTGACCGGACCAAGCTTTAACCTTTACAAATCAACCAACCTTGGTGCTTCATGGGACACTCTTGCGCTATTGAATCCTAGTCAACCTTGGACCTCTACCTACTACGCTTCAGTTTTTTCACCTACCGGTGACTCTGTAATTAGTGTTGGTGGATTTGGACTTATCCAATCAAGATTCGGTGCAAATGCGACTCCAACCAATCATACCAAACTGACAAAACCAGGTGCATGGAATGACGTTTGGTCATCAGATCCAGATGGTGTTGTAATCGCAGTTGGTGCACCAACTGTCGCCGGGGTGCAGGATCAAGTTGCTAGATCAACAAATGGTGGCACAACCTGGGGTTTAGTTCCTATGCCTGCTTACTCGACTGCTACTTTCTGGAGCATCGAGATGCTTGACAACAACAATGGATTTATCTCCGGAACTAACAGTGCAATTTATAAAACCACAAATGGTGGCGTTTCTTGGGATTCTGTTGCTGCAACAGGTCTTCCTGCAGGTGCAACATTCAGAAAAATCGACTTCGTTAGTGCGAATGTTGGATGGGTTTTTGCGGGTGCTCCTAGTACTTTAACCAATTTTATCTACAAAACTACTGATGGTGGTTTAACCTGGACAGCTCAATCACATGGTATTAGTGCAGCAAGTAACGGTCAAGTTTATGGCGCAAATATGCTAAATGAAAATGATGGTTTTCTTTGCACTTGGCAACCGCGTCCATATCGAACCACGGATGGTGGTGCTACATGGGTTATGCAAACAACTGTAGATGCATATGGCGGTTTTTTATATGATATTAAAATGGTGGATACTTCTTTCGGCTATATGTCCGGAGGTGCCGGAAGACTATATAAAACCACTAACGGTGGACTATTGTGGGATACTCTAACTGTTCCATCAAGAACATATTCATTTAATACACTTGAACTTCTTGATGCCAATACAGTTGCCGTCTTTGGTGGTACCGGTGTTTTCTTCATTACTATAGATGGTGGTCTAACTTGGGTTAGCCAAAACACATCAGGAGCTACTCTTAACGGTTCACATTTTTCAAAAAATAATATTACTAATCAATATGCATTTTTTACTGCAGGAGCCAATGGTTATATTTTGAAAAATACTATTACACCTATTCCCGTGGAGTTGGCATCTCTGTCAGCATCTGTTAACGGAAACAGTGTTAGTCTAGTCTGGACAACTTCTTCTGAAGTTAACAACCAAGGTTTTGAAGTTGAAAGAAGATCTTCCTCTTCTGATTGGCAAAAAATATCTTACATTGAAGGTAAAGGTACAACCGCATCAACAACTGAATACAGATTTAGTGACAGCGATTTGAAAGACGGGAAATACAGTTATCGCTTAAGGCAAATTGACCTTGATGGTTCTTTTACATATAGTCCATCAATTGAAGTTGAAGTTGGAACTCCGGTAACATTTACACTTTCACAAAATTACCCGAATCCTTTTAATCCAACTACATCAATAAAATATTCCATTGCTGAACAAAGTAAGGTAACATTGAATGTATTTAATTTAATCGGTGAAAAAGTTGCAGTGTTAGTCAATACACAACAAGACGCCGGATATCATCAGATTAATTTCAATGCAGGTAATCTTTCCAGTGGTGTTTATTTCTTCACTATCAATGCTGAATCACTTAACAGTGGAAAAAAATATAATGAGACTAAGAAAATGATGTTATTGAAGTAATATTCCTTTAGTTTTCTTTTTTCTGAGAGATGATGTCTTAATAGATATCATCTCTTTTTTTTGAATTACCGGTCATAAACTTTCCATTCCTTCCTGAAATCATACCAAATATTTTTCAATTTAAAGAATGTGCAAATCATTCATAATTTTTAATTGTCAATTCTTGACATTCTTACAAATCTGTGGTAATTTTTCAAGAAACATTATTTAAGTATATGCTAACTGAATTCGGTAAAATATTTGTCTTTCTTCTCACCGCGATAATCTTCGTTATTGTGGGAATATTTACAGCTAAACTAATTAGACCTGACAGACCATCCAAAGAAAAGCTTTTAACTTATGAATGTGGTGAGGATGCAGTTGGATCTCCTTGGGTTAAATTTAATATAAGATTTTATGTAGTTGCCTTAATCTTCCTCATTTTTGATGTGGAAGTTGTAATGCTTATTCCATGGGTCATGGTCTATAAAGAACTTGGCTTTGCCGGATACTTAATCGGGGGAATATTTTTAATTCTACTTGGTATCGGTATGGCTTACGAATGGAAAAAAGGGGATCTAGAATGGGCTCGCCCAAAAATCACTCCCCCAATAATCTCAAAAAATGAATCGGATAAAAAAGAGCTTAACTAAGGGTTAATTCTTTATTTATCGGATTCGTTATCAGAATTATTTTAATTGAGTTTTATAAATTTTAAGTAAAAATTGATTTTTCAAAGACGGAATATTTATGGGTTTATTAGATCAAGAATTTGCTGATGATAATATTGTAATAACTAAAGTCGACGATCTACTCAATTGGGCAAGGTTATCATCATTATGGCAAGTTGGTTTCGGTTTGGCATGCTGTGCCATTGAAATGATGGCCACTTCAGCATCTCACTACGATTTTGACCGCTTCGGAGTAATCCCAAGAGCCTCACCCCGTCAAGCCGATATTATTATCATCTCCGGTACCGTAACATTAAAAATGGCAACCAGAATTAAACGTCTTTATGAGCAAATGCCTGATCCTAAATATGTAATCTCAATGGGAAGTTGTTCTAATTGTGGCGGTCCATATTGGGAACATGGATATCATGTTTTAAAAGGAATAGACAGAGTAATCCCGGTTGATGTTTACGTTCCCGGTTGTCCTCCCCGCCCTGAAGCATTACTTGAAGGATTATTAAAACTTCAAGAAAAAGTTCGTAATGAATCATTAGTTAAAAAAGAAGTCGCATGAAAACGCACGAAGAAGTTTATACTTTGTTGAAAGAGAAATTTGGAGATTCAATTGGGCAATCTATTACGAATTTGCCAACTGAATCCATGATTGAAGTCGATGCTTTAAAAGTTAATGAAATCTCTCTGTTTCTTAGAGATTCCGAAGAGTTAAAGTATGATAATTGTATGTTGCTTTCGGGTGTAGATGATATGAACGATAAAAAAGTTAAACAAGAAGATGGTTCAATTGTTGATCAGCCGGGTACTCTGAGTGTTGTTTATCATATTGAGTCAACTTCATTAAGACATAAATTAGTTTTACGATGCTGTGTTTCAAAAGAAAGACCTGAAGTTGAATCGGTTACAAATGTATGGCATTCTGCCGATTGGAATGAACGAGAAGCTTACGATATGTTCGGAATTATTTTCCTTAATCACCCTGATTTAAGAAGAATTTTAATGCCATATGATTGGGAATTTGGTTATCCTTTAAGAAAAGATTATAAGAATCCGGAATTTTATCAAGGAATGAAAGTTCCTTATTAATTAGAACTTTAATGTCATTTCGATATTTGAAATGAATCTGAATTATTGAAAACTGAAACTTTATAACAGATGACTGATTATTCAAAGCTGAAAACAGAAGAAATGGTCCTTAATATGGGACCTCAACACCCTTCAACTCACGGGGTGCTTCGTCTAGAAATTAAACTTGACGGAGAATTAATCGTAGAAGTAAAACCACATGTCGGTTATCTTCATCGCTGCTTCGAAAAGCATTGTGAAGCAATGACTTATCCTCAGATAATCCCTTATGTTGACCGTATGGATTATCTCGCATCGATGTCAAATGAATTAGGTTATGCTATTGCAGTAGAACGACTTATGGGTATTCGAGTACCAGAAAGAGTTGAATATATTAGAGTAATCATGGCAGAATTGCAAAGAGTTGCTTCCCACATGGTTGCGCTTGGAACGTATGGACTTGATATCGGTGCTTTTACTCCATTCCTCTATCTTTTTGCCGATCGTGAAAGAATTTTATCACTATTTGAAGAAACCTGCGGAGCAAGACTTCTCTACAACTACATTTGGGTTGGTGGTTTATCGCATGATGTACATCCCGACTTTATTCGAAAAGCTAAAGAATTTGTAACTTACTACCGTCCTAAAATTACAGAATT
>JAGUXE010000086.1 GCA_020061995.1 Ignavibacteriales bacterium
TAGTGAAAATCCTCCAAATATGGAGGTGCACGAAGCGGTTTTATATCCGCCGAAATGGTTTGATAGATGCTCTCCGGTGTCTCAGCAAAGCCGGTATCGACTTTTATCGAATGTATATGGACTCTATATCGATTCTTAATCGAATCTATATCGACTCTTAAGCGTTCATCGACTCGTTTTAGTGAGAGCCTTCTGATTATCTCGTCTGAAATGTGATTCATGTTATAAAAAGTTCCTTATTGTAAATTTTCTATTAACTATTACTAATAATTTGACGGTTTTGCCGAATCAGAATGTTTAAAGTAAAATGGCAAAATCTAAATATTTAGAGTAATGTTGATTGAAGTTTTCAGAAGTTGTTAATGGATGAATTTGGATTGTAAAAAAAAATTTTCAGGCGCGGCAAAATTTAGTAATAAAGAGTAATAGAGTATTAGATAAAACAATTTCCGGTTCTACTGTAAAAACAATATGAATCGCAATAAAAAGGAGCAATTATGTTTATCTATATTAAGGAAACTTTTGTAATTAAATCACAATGTCAGGAACCATATGGAAAATCTGAAGCAGGCTAAGTCGGATAACTATTCAGGGAATGATGAATTCTCACTTTCAGAAACTGAAATTCAATATTTTGAAAATGATGAAGAGAATAACGGAGCAAAATCTTCGTTTGCAGATTCAGAAACAGTCCTCAAGGAATTAGAGAAATTATTTAATCTTGAGAATGAACGACTGACCAAATTACTTACTTACCATGCATTGAAGTGGATTCGTTACTATACCGGTAAATCCTCAATTAATAAAAGAGAATCAACCGAAATAGTATCGGACGTAATTGAAAAAATTTTGAGTTGTAAAAGGAAATGGTACCGTGATAAAGTACCAGAAATTAAGAAACTCCTTTATCTGGCTGTAATCAGTGAAATAAGGAATGAATTGAAGAAACTGGATTATTCTGACATCCCTCTATACGATATAAAAGAGGAAAGTAATCCCGATTTAATTAAGCTTAATGAGAAGTCCGAGAAAAAGAAGAAAAAAAATCCTAAAGTTCTTTCTCTCAATGTAGTTAACAGAGACGGCGAAGAGTATAAAAATTCTCACGCTGATATACAAGCTGCGAAGGACTTTACGGTTAGTGAATCTATTTTTGACGAGAATTGTGAAGAAATCGGCATCTATTTTGACAAAATAGAGAAAATACTTGAAGAAAAGGAAGATGATATTGCCTGTTTAGTTTTGATGGAAAGAAGAAAAACTACTTCAAATAAGATAACTGCCGAAAATCTCGGTGTTGAAGTTAAAGAAGTAGAAAAAGCAGTAAAAAGATTTAATAGAATAGCCCCTGAATGGGGAGGAAAGAATCAATGAAAAATAATATTGATCACTTAATCGATTTCTATATCGAGAGTATTGAAGAGAATTACGAAGAGGTTAAAAAAAACTCGAAGAAGCTAATATAGAAACTTCAGAGTTAAAGAACCAAATCGCTAAAATGATACAAAAAAGAAGGGGTGAATTAATACTGGAAAAAGGGAAAGCATTCAAATTAACTTATAATAGTTTGAAAGAAGCTTCCGAACAAATTTTCCAAAATGAAGTTGATGACTTTAAAATGGCAGTCGGTTTTAGAAATGCCGATATGGAGACGAAGCACGTAACTCAAATCCCTGAAGTTGATCTTAAAAAACTAAGTGATATCGATAAAGCACGTAAAGATGTTTTTGGAGGGAGCTAAAATCCGCCGCCGGAAGAATGATTACCACTGCCTGGCAGAAGTTAGTTTTAAACCTCATATTTGATTTTGGCAAATTGAAATGTTAAATTGCCAATAGTAAAAATTGGAGTAAAACTATGGTAACTACATTAGATAAATTTGGTAGGATTATAATTCCCAAAAGATTTCGTGATCAGCTTGGAATAAATTCTAAGTCAACATTGAATATTTCAGATGATGGAGACAGAATTGTTATTGAATTGGTTCAAGATAAAAAAACTGTAGTTGATCGAAATGGTATACTTGTTTTTACCGGGATTTTGGAAGATAAAAAAAGTGATTTGATAAAGTCTGATAGAAATAGAAGGATGCATAAATTATTAACAAACGAGGACTGACGCTGAAAATATTATTTGATAGTTCCGTATTAATAGCAGCCTTTGTTGAATCCCATCCAAAACATAAATCTGCTTTATCATACTTAATAAAAGCAAAAAACAAAGAATTTCAATTATTTGTTTCTTCACATACAATATTGGAAATTTATAGCGTTTTAACGAGTGCTCCATTTAACCCTAAAATTACACCGATTATTGCAAAACAGTTAATCGAAAAGAATATTTTGAATATAGCAAAGACCATTAGCCTAACTGATGAAGATTATTATAAAATTGTTGATAAAATGGTCGATTCAAATTTCTCCGGTGGAATTATTTATGATTCAATAGTTGTTGAGTGCGCACTGAAAGCAAAAGTTGATGAGATTTTGACCTTAAATTCTAAAGATTTTTTACGTTTAACAGACAAAATATCGATTAAGGTTGGTACATTCTAAAATCGTTGGTTTATGAGCTGCCTATCAATCGTACGCCCTCACATAGAAAAGGAAGCTGTTTTCGCATTTGGCATTTTAGTGGTTTTAGAGTTATTCGTTCCCGGCAAGGGAGGTTGGCAAGCTGTCTTGGCTAACTTTTAAAAGGAAGTCGTTTTCCCCTAGGGATCCCTTTGGGATAATTAATAAAGGGCAACTCTAAAAACTTTATTTAGCTCTCTTCGAAAATCCGTTTTGGCAGCATATACCCGTTATCCGCTGATCAACAGATTAGTTTTTAGAGGAGCCCTAAACTAACAAACCGTTTGGTTGAATAAATTTACACACATTTTTCTAAATATTTGGCAGCTGTTTTTTCAGTGGCAATCTTATTTTGGGGTGCCGCTTATCTGCAACGCTGTTTATTTAGCTAGGGTTTCCCCTATGCAGCTCCGGCTTAACCTTTTAACTTTTGCTCAGAATTATTTTTCGTTCAGGTAGTTTGTAAAAGATAAATAGATTTTTGTTATGGAAAATATTAAGAATTTTAAAAAATACTTCCCCGGATATGAAAATGTACCACTTAATAAAACTGTGGTAATTGAGCATATACTTAGATTTGGGGATATTGATGAAATCAATCAAATAATTGAGATGTACGGAATTGAAGAATGTAAAAAATGTTGGGAAGCAGTTTTATTACCCGATATCAGAATAAAAAAAATGAACTATTTTTATGCAAAGTTTTTTTTCTATCCAACGGAAGATGAGTTGTTCATAAATAAACTTATAAACTCAAAATTTGTATCTCGAAGTAACCGAATTGAAAATGTTTCTAACAGAAAAAACTTATAAAATTTTTGAGGAAATCTCAAAGATTACTTATTTGGAAAACTTTACCTTCGTTGGGGGAAGTGCAGTCTCCTATTATTTTAAACATCGACTATCGGAGTCCCTTGATTTTTTTTCGTGGCATGAGAAACTTCCTCAAGGGATAGATATTTTCATACATAGATTGAGTAAAGATTATAATGTAAGAATCGTGAACTCTTCAGATAGTTATTATGATCTTTTAGTAAATGATGTTAAAGTTACTCTATTCGCAAACTATTGGGAAACCCTGAAAATTGAACGAAGGGGACTTCGAGGAAGTATTTATGTTGCATCTCCTGAATTTTTGTGTGCGATGAAAATAAATGCCTTATCTCTTAGAGCAAAGTATAGAGATTATTATGATTTGTACATCATGAATAAAGAAAAATTTCCGATTGATCAAATGTTAGAATTTTCTTTAAAGTTCATCCCGGGTATGACATTAAAAATATTCGCAATGCAGTTAAGTTATATTGCAGATATTGAAGATGCCGGAATTGATCATCTCAGTCCAAAAATTAAAATAAGTTTAGAAGAAATCAGAAAGCATTTTGAAACTGAAATTTCACGTCTCCTATCCAAAAGAGGGAGTAAATAGGTATAAAAATTCATCGGTGGTCTTAATCTAGTATATGACGCCGACGCAAAAGGCTGACGAGATTATAAAGAATTTCGGGTTTGAGAAACCTTCTGAAATTGTAGTTGAGGAGATTGCTAATGCAAAAGCTGCAATTATCGAGGAGGCTGATTTAAATGGTCCTCTCGGACAAATTTTTCTTACTTCCGATTTTGCATTAATCAAAATTGAACGGAGTATCCGTGAACCGGGGCAGAGAAGGTTTACTGAAGCTCATGAACTCGGACATTACGTGATAGAAGCTGCTAACGGAACATATCTCTCTTTTCTTTGTAATGCTGAAGATATTAATTCTTTCATTTCTGAAAAAAGGAGAGAAAATGCCGCTAATGAATTTGCTACTGAATTGCTAATGCCGAAGGAGTGGTTCAAAAAGTTTACAGATAAAAGAGAATTGGGGATGGATCTGATTAAAGAGTCGGCAAGTTATTTCGGGGTTTCATTAACCGCAATGGCATTCAGATATTCTGCTTTAGGAAAAACTCCTTCTGCTTTAATCGTTAGTGAAAAGGGAAAAGTTAAATGGGCAACTTGTAGTAATTATTTCCCACTTAAGTTTATTAAGAATGGGACCGGAGTTCATAAAAATTCCCCCGTTTATTCGATATTTAGTAAAGGTGAGTTTAACGCGGAGAAATCACTCGTACCGGCGAGCGCCTGGTATGGTGATGATTTCAATTGTAAAGGAACAACTTATCTCTACGAGCAGAATATCTTTATGAAAAATTATAACTCGGTACTAACACTACTTTGGGAAAGTGAGTGGAAGTGAAGGTTTTTTGAGTTGAGTGGAAATAGGAAGTATAAAGTGTAAAGTTGAAAGTATAAAGGAGAAAGTGTAAAGTTGAAAGTAGAAAGTATAAAGTGGAAAGTATAAAGTGTAAAGTTGAAAGTAGAAAGTATAAAGTGTAAAGTTGAAAGTAGAAAGTATAAAGTGGAAAGTATAAAGTGTAAAGTTGAAAGTGGAAAGTATAAAGTAGAAAGTATAAAGTTGAAAGTATAAAGTATAAAGTGGAAAGTAGAAAGTATAAAGTTGAAAGTATAAAGTAAAAAGTGATAAAATGATGGTTTGCAAATCCTAGCTATTTTGAAATTGTATGGAAAATGAACTTGCTCAAAGATTACTGAATTTCGCTGTTGATGTCATTAAGTTTTCAAGAAAACTTCCTCGTGCAAGAGAATATGACATTATAAAAAATCAACTAATTAAATCAGCTACCTCTTCCGGCGCTAATTATTTATCCCGTCAAATACAATGATGTATTATTATACATATGTTTTGATAAGTACAATAGATGGAAATTTCTATGTTGGATATACAAAGGACTTAAAGAATAGAATTGCTGACCATAATGATGGTAAAGTTAAATCCACTAAAAACCGAAGACCTCTTAAGATAGTTTATTGTGAAGCATCTTTAAATAAAGATGATGCTATACACCGTGAAAAGTATCTTAAAACATCTTACGGCAAAAGATA
>JAGUXE010000266.1 GCA_020061995.1 Ignavibacteriales bacterium
ATATAGCTTTCCCTTAAATGATTCTTTCTTTATGGTTGCAAAGAATCCCCAGATTGACCAGTATTCTGTAACAATAAATTTTTGGATTTCAACTTCTCGTTCACAAATTAAACGAAGTGCAACTGATTGAACTCTTCCAGCAGATAATGAATTCCCGGACTCTTCAATAATAGCTCTCCATAAGAAAGGTGATACTTTATAACCAATAAGGCGATCCATGACTCTACGAGCTCTCTGTGAGGCGACCAAGTCTTTATCAATATCTCTAGGATTATTTATCCCCTTTAACACACCATTTTTAGTAATCTCATTAAAAAGTACCCGAAATACTTGCGATTTATTATCTGGATTAATCACTTCAGCAATATCCTGTGCAATCGCTTCACCTTCACGGTCAGGGTCAGTTGCGATAAATATTTTTGTGCTTTTAAGTGCAAGTGATTTAATTTTTTTTATCAAATCACCTTTACCTCGAATATTGACAAACTGAGGTAAAAAATTATTATCAACATCAATTCCAATTTTAGTTTTTGGTAGATTTCTAATGTGCCCCACCGTAGCTTCCACAACATATTCTTTGCCTAAATATTTGTTTATTGTTTTTGCTTTTGCAGGAGATTCAACAAGTACGAGTTTTTTTGCCATATTTTTTAGTTCACTTTATCAGATAAATAGAGTAATAAACGGCTTCCTGGTAGTGTGATACGATTGATTTCAAATAATGATGCTAAAACCATATAATTTAAATCCTCGTTTGAAATTCTATCAAGAGGTAAATATTCTATGCTTTTAATAATATTGTCTATATCCAGTGGGGTAAGTAAACCGGCATTCATAAGTTTAAGAATGCGGTTATAATTATCCATTCCAATAGCATCAATTTCTTCATCTGATAGAATTCTAACGCTACTTGTGACAATCTCACCTCTATTAATTTTTTCAAGATTGGAAATCATTTTGTCATATATCCAACTGTAAGCCGTTGCGACTGTTTGTGTATCAAATCTTTTATTTTTGTATAAATATTTTTCAATCTTATCTATGGGGGAATCTACAATAATCCCTTCAAGAATAGCTGATAATATATCGACTAATTCTGAGTTAACGTTATTTTGAGTAATTAATTTCATTGTTTATCTTTTTTAAAAAGTAATTTTCCTTTAATTTCATTTTTTTCTTGTCTCGACTTATCTTATCATCATATCCAACCAGATGCAGAATACCATGAATTATGAGTCTCAATAACTCATCTCTCAATGAAACATCATACCTTACAGCATTAATTTCTGCATCTTCTAATGAGATGAATATCTCACCATCAATTATTGACAGTTCATTACTATAATTAAAAGTAATAATATCTGTTTTATAATCGTGATTAAGGTACTTTTTGTTTAGTTCAAGAATTTGTGAATCACTCAAAATATTAATTTGGAGCGAATATAATTCAACTGATAAATCGTTCAATACACTTTTAACGATTTCTTGAATTTCTCGCTTAGTGAGTTGAATTTTTTTGTAAAAGAAAACAACTAATTTATTAATCATTAATATCAATTATAAATCTACTGGCAATGAAGCATTTTTTTTCTAAAGAATCAACTTTAAAATAATATTATGATAAAGAGCTTTACTGATTGTTAAAAAAATCATTTAAAGATTGAACGGTTAATTCAGTATATTTTTTATAACGATTTGCAGATGCATCAAAATCCAGAATTTCTTTTTCACTTAGTTCTCTAACAATTTTTCCGGGTACTCCGGCAACTAATGTTCCGGATGGTACTTTAAATTTAGGTTTAACTACGGTTCCTGCAGCAACCATGGAATATTTCTCTACCACCGCACCATCTAATACTACCGCCCCCATCCCAATTAGACATAAATCTTCAAGAATGCAACCGTGCAATGTAACACTATGCCCGATTGTAACTTTACTACCAATAATTAAAGGGTATACGTTATTTGTAACATGTAGCATGGAGCCGTCTTGGACATTCGTCATTTCTCCAATTTTAATAAAATTAACATCCCCTCTTATTACTGTGTTGTACCAAATACTACTATAATCACCAATTGTGACATCACCAATTATTTTACTTCCAGAAGCCAGAAATACATTATCTGCGAAATTTGGAAGTTTCCCCAAATAAGGGAAAATTTTCATTTCATCATTTAACCTTGAAATTTTGGTGGGCTCCATCCTTCTCTTTTCCATGATTTTAATTCGAGTGTAACATTGCCAATAATAACTTTCATTTTTGCAATAATTGGAATAGCAGCTTCATCATTTGAAAACCAGCCTTCAAAGTAACCTGTAAGTCCAAATACGCTTATAAAATCTGTTTGTCCATCCAGTCGAACTGTTGAAATATCATAGTCAACAGCATCAATATTTAACTTTTCGACTTTATCATAAAAATTAACTTTTGTGAAGACTTTTTCTTCGTTAACAAAACAGGGCAAAGATTCAGATTTTTTTTTACCGGTATTCATTCTAGCGTAATAGAATATTGATAAACCGTCGTGAAACATAGATTCTGCATAAGTAGTAGAATCTGTCCACAATTCTTCAGGTTCAACTTTCCCTTTTTTTACTCTAAGTTTTCCATTTTGATAATCAAAAAAATACTCAGTAAAAGTCGTGTATGTCTCTTTTCTCACCAAGCCTCTGAAATAGTCCGAATAAAAGGAATTATTAACTTTACTATAATAGATTTGATGAAGATCGACAAAGGGAATACCCGAATAAGAATCGATATAAGCTATTGTAGAATATACAGGTTTTGAATCAACAGTTTTTTTGTTGAGAATTTTTAGCTTAACCTCTCCAAGTTTAATGAAGCCATACCTTACAACGTAAGTTATTTCTTCACCGACCTTCATTTCCTTTTGAATAGGCTGGATAGTTTTCTCTACAATTCGTACTGTAGATGCATAAACAACAAGCACTAGTCCAATAATCAAAACTGAATTAAAAATTCTTAACGATATTTTCATTTCAATTTGGCTATTTCTTTAGCAGTATTAAATAATGAATTGGCTTTTTTAATTACATTATCACTTGGGATTAAAACTGAATACCAACCATCATTTTTCCAATAATTACGCGCTATCTGAGCTTTTAATCTTGCAGAAATATACGATTTGTCTTTTCGGTATTGTTCATCCTCAAATTTTACATCTTTTGATTTTGCAAATTCAATAAAACTCTGCAGTTCATTTTCAGAAAAAGAAAAGTTTTTCTTAAACGACTCAATATCATCACCATAAGTGTTTTTAATTTTGTCCCCTTCAGCATCTAAATAATTGAGCGTATAAAGATAGAAAACATTTTTTCTCAAAAGATTTGCAGAATAATCAGTTAACTTTTCAGATCGAACTATGTAATCTGGCGTAATTCCGCCACCGCCGTAAACGATACGACCACTATTAGTTTTATATGTTGGTCTACTTGTATCTTTTTCAGCTGAATGAGTAAGATTTTCTCCCTCACTCTCATCACGTTCCATTAGCTCGGAATAATAATCCTTTTTGTCGGCGTATTTGCGTTGGATAAGACGTCCTGAAGGAGTAAAGTATTCGGAGATTGTTAGACGAACAGCACTTCCATCAGGTAAAGTAAATTGACGTTGCACTAATCCTTTACCGAATGAGGTTTCTCCAACTACTAATCCCCTATCCCAGTCTTGAACAGCACCGGATACAATTTCACTTGCAGATGCACTTCCCCTATTAATAAGAACAATTAACGGAATTTTTTCATATGGTGAATTGAGTGATGCGAAAAAGTCTTCGTTAAATTCAGATTTACGACCTCGTGTATAAACAATCTTTTTATCTCCATCAATAAATAAATCAGTAATCTGAAAAGCTTGATTCAAATAACCACCCGGATTATTCCGTAAATCAAGAATTAATTGTTTCATCCCTTTTACTTCAAGTTCACGCAATGCAGATATTAATTCCTCTGTTGTTTGCTCTGCAAAACGGGAAACACTTATATATCCAGTCTTTTCATCTATCATTATTTTTGCATCGACTGAATAAAGTGGAATTTTATCACGTGTTATCTCATAATCTGTCAATCCTTTTATACCCTGACGCAGAATACTAACCTTCACTTTGGTTCCCGAAGGTCCACGAAGTTTTTTGCGGACATCATCATTAGAAATACCAATTACATTTACACTATCGATTTTTAAGATTCTATCACCGGCTTGAATTCCAAGTTGCTCGCTAGGTCCTCCGGTTATAGGCGAGACTACTGTTAGTGTATCATTTACTATTTGAAATTCAATTCCTACACCTTCAAAATTTCCGCGAGTTTCTTCTTCAACCGCTTCCATTGCTTTCTTTGGAATATATACAGAATGGGGGTCAAGTTCGTTCAACATTCCCTTAATTGCAGCCTCAACTAATTTATGAGAATCGACTTCTTCTACATAATATCTTTGAGTAAAACTTAATACATCATTAAATTTTTTCAGATTCTCGATTAAATTATCACCCGACATTACTTTCTGAATTTGAGTACCAAGCAGAATTCCTGTTGTAAGAATAATTATCATTAATGGAAGTCTGAATTTTCTATAGTTCATATAAAACCTTAAATAGTGAATTTAAATAATAAGTGTAAATCCCAGTATTTTTCAATTTCATTTAATTGCTTGTTTATACTGAAATAATTGCCACCAAATTGTAAATCAATTCCCCTTCGATATTCATAATTGAATAAAAAAGAAACCTTACGAAAATATTCTTTTGATCCTTCTAGAAATCCGGCAGTTTGCGAATCAAAAGTTCTATGTCCAAAATTTATATCACCACCGACATTTTTTATTACATTTTTTAGACTGTCAATCGGATTTGCTCCATGAACTGAGTAACCTATGTTAAGCAATAAATTTAGATTATGTCTAAAACGATAGTTAACCTTAAAACTTATATTCGAGCTATTCGGCTTGAATTCTGTACTTAATGGGTAATAATAATTTGAATAATTATTTGACACTAACCTATGACTGAAAACATACGGATCAATTCTCATATATTCAATATGAAAATCAATGGGAATAAATTTGTACAAGTTATATGATGACATTCCAATCTGATATAACAGCTGATTACCCCACCAACCACTTCCCAATTTTGCATAATCAATATCATCCATCAATAATGTTGAGTAGAAATGTAAACCATCAATTGAATTATTTGCAACATCAAAAAAAAGTAATGAATTATCACGATCTTGACTTGCATGTTCAACTGATTTGTAAAAATTAAATGGATTTATGTACGATAGATCAGGAGAACGATTTGAATAAACAATCATTTCACCAAATCCGAAATTAAAATGACGAGAAATTGAAATCCCTATCCGATGATAACCTACATATTTTTCTTCAATTTTTTGAACACCGCCTGTGATGGAATCATTTAATAAACTTTTATTTCCTAATAATTTTCCGTGTAAATAATCGAAAGAAAAGATGCCAAACCTCATTGACAAAGTTGCATGATCAAATTTTGGCGAGTACGAACCGATTATGGGTTTATTAATTCCATAACCAATATTGATATATTCTCTTCCAATTTTGAATTTGACATTTTCAAAATCAAGCGAAAGATGTCCTCGTGTATTATCAAAAAAAGATTGTTCAGGTGATTCGTTTAGTTTAAAGTTTTGGCTCAATTCTCTTACAGTTAATGCAGATGCTTTGTTTGAGAAAATTATTCCATTACTTCCCTCCAGATGAAAACCAAATCTTTTATAAAATGTTCCTCTAAAAATACCGGTCAAATTGCCCAATATTGCAGGTGATAAATCTGAGTTTTTATCTGTGGAAATAGATTTTGATTCCCAAATTGTATTCACGAATAATGAGCCAATCTCTTTTTCTGTATTGAAGTAGACAAATCTTTCATTATCATCCAAAAAGTTATATTCAATATTATTAAATAAACCGGTTAACTTTTTTGTTGATTGATTAATGTCATACAGAAACTCATTTTTAAGTTTTTCTAACAATAACAAGTCTGAATTATCTAGATTAGATTTTTGCCCATCTATTTCAGTAATAAATTTTGCTGCATCACTTCTTGTTAAAGGTATGTGTGAAAGATTAAAATTGTCAATAATATCAAGGATTTGCATTCTTTCAAGAAAAGGATAAATTCTATGATCAATCGAAAGATATTCGGCTTGTCCAAAAAGGAAATTACTGAAGAAAATAATAAACAAAATTTTTGATCGCATTATCTAACTTGTTCCCAAATTTTCGATAAAGATTTATTTTTTAATACAACCGAGACCGAGTTTAAAAACCATGATGAAGTTACATTCAAATAGCCATATTTTCGGTATCTGCGGGGTGATTCGTAAACAAATATATTATTAGCAAACAATATTTTACTTTTTTTTCTGATTCTTCTAAACAGATCAAAATCTTCTCCAGCCGCTAACATGCTATTATATCCATTCATTTCCTCAAATACTTTTCGTCTCACTACTTGACATTCACCTCTGCCCATTCCCATGCCGCAAACATTCATTAATTTGAAGTACCAGTTATAAAAACCATGAAATATTCTATCTGCAAAGATTTCTTCGTCTTTAAATATTTTTACATTACATGCCATTCCGGAATATTCCGATGGAATAAAATATTCATCCAAATAATTGAAAAACTCTAAAATGTTATCGAATACAACATCGGCATTAAGAAATACTAAAACGTCTCCATCTGCTAACATTGCACCATCATTTCTACCAGAAGCAATATTTTGCCTAAAATTGTCTGTATGTATTTTAATTTTATCTACAAATGGTAAAGCAAAATTGATAGTATTATCTCTGCTTCCACCATCAGATAAAATTATTTCTATTGAATATTTATCTCTAAGTTCTGATGATGAAAATTGTTCTAATAATTGAGGGAGAAGTTTTTCCTCATTCATCGTTGGAATAATTATACTGTATTTAATCTCTTCTTTAATCAATAACACAACCCTAAAACTACTACACCGTTGGTTAATCTAATCCCGGGAAGTGGAAAGTGGAAATAATTGAACGTATTTTTTATGAATTGCCAGCCGGGACCGAATAATGGAATCCATTCAGTATCAAAATCAAACGCTAAATAGAAATCGCGTTGTCCGCCACCTATGCCATCTAATCTGCTAACCCCCATTCCGAGAGCTAAATTCAAAAACCCGGGCCAATATTGCGAAATATTTTTTGGCAATAATTCTTTCATTCTAAATGAAAGCCAAAATTTCTGTCCTTCATAATCATCAATAATAATGTGTTGTTGTCCAGCTATTAATCCTTTTTCATTAAGTTGTCGTGGATAATAACTGAATTTAAATTGGAAATTTTTTAGATAGGGGAAATAATATTGTCCAATTGGATACAAACCTCCAAACAAATCCGCCATTGCATCACCCGGGCTGAAACCCCATTCAGGACCAAATCCATCTTCAATTTCAACATAAATTTGATAGAGAAAAGCCGCAGTCGATCCAAATATTATACTTCTTTCAGGATCCAAATTAGCCGCTTCGAAACCAGAAGCAATCCCATGCCCTATAATTATTGTACCATACATATGACCAATCTTATCAATCCATAATGAATAATTCCAATCATTTTGAAAGTGAAATTTTGTTCTTCTGCTTTTCCACCATGCGTTTGCCTGGTAAAGATGAACTGCAACTCCGGATCCAATAATACCGCCACCTAAGCCAATGAGAATTGGATAATTAATTTCCTTTTGTAATGGATCAATATAGACATTATTGAAATCGTTGATCTCTAAATGACTCGGAACGGATCTTTCAAGGAAAAACGATTTTTTTATCTCTAAAGATTTGACCGAAGAATAAAAATCAACACTTGTGGAATCTTGCGGATAGAGATTGGAATACCACAATAAGATTAGAAATACTAAAATAGTAGGTAATGAACACCAAGTTTTACTCATACTGATGAAATTGTAATTACTTTTCAATTTTCATTTGGGGGAAAAAGATAACATCTCGTATTGAATTCTGGTTCGTCAATAACATAACAAGACGGTCAATTCCGATGCCGAGTCCGGCTGTAGGCGGCATCCCATATTCGAGGGCTCTAACAAAATCTTCATCAATAGTTTGAGCTTCATCATCTCCGGCTTCTTTTGCTTTAAGTTGATCTTTAAATCTTTCTAATTGATCAATTGGATCATTCAGTTCGCTGAATGCATTACAAATTTCACGACCAGCAATAAATCCTTCGAACCTTTCAACAAGTCCTTTTTTTGAACGATGTTTTTTAGCTAAAGGTGATGTTTCAACAGGATAATCTATCACAAATGTAGGTTGAACTAGAGAATCTTGAATTGCCATTCCAAATATTTCATCAATCATTTTACCTCGACTCTCTTTACCGGATAAATCACATCCGATTTCTCGTGCTGCTTTTAAGAGTTCATCATCAGAAATAGTTAGAACATCGATATTCAATTTTTCCTTAATTGAATCAACCATTGAAACTCTCTGCCATGGTGGATTAAAATTAATTTTTGTTCCATCAAAATTAAAATCTGTTGTGCCGAATACTTTAATTGATAAATCAGTAATCATATTTTCAACAAAAGTCATCATCCATTCATAATCTTTATGGGCTACATACAATTCCAACATAGTAAATTCAGGGTTGTGGGTCCTATCCATACCTTCATTTCGAAAATCCTTTGAAATTTCATAAACTCCATCAAATCCACCAACTATTAGACGTTTTAAATAAAGTTCGTCTGCGATTCGCAAATACAATGGCATATCAAGTGCATTATGATGAGTAGTAAATGGACGTGCGGAAGCACCTCCATAAATGGGTTGTAATACAGGGGTTTCTACTTCTAAAAGTCCATACGAATCAAGATAAGAACGAATTGCTGATATTATTTTACTCCTTTTTATAAACACATCTTTGATTACCGGATTGACAATAAGATCCAAATAACGTTGTCTATATCTTAATTCCTTATCCGCGAATTGATCGTAAACTATTTTGTTCCCAGATTCATCAACAACTTCTTTTGCTATTGGAATAGGTCTAAGTGATTTGGTCAAAAGTTCTAATGATTCTGCATGAACAGAAATCTCACCTGTTTTCGTTTTGAATACATATCCTTTAACTCCAATAATATCACCGATATCCATTAGTTTGAAGTTATCATACGATTCACCTATTTCATCTTTTTTTAGATATATTTGAATCTTTCCAAAATAATCTTGTAAGTGTGCAAAAGAAGCTTTTCCCATTCTTCTGATTGCCATTATTCTACCGGCAATGGAGACTTCTTTTCTTAATTCATCCGAATAATTGTTTTTAATATCATAAGAATTAGAATTGATATCGAAGGAATAAGCAAATGTTTCAACATTCTTTTTCTTAAGTTCATCTAATTCTTCATATCTTCTTTTCATTAAAACATTCAGATCTTCTGATAAGTTTTGTTCCACGATTTCTCCCATATTTTCTATTTTCTTTTAAAATTTGCTAATCTGTTACATACTAAGTCCTGTATATTGTCAGCCAATACTACAGGAACAGTGAAATTGTTTGCTAGTATGGAAAATGCTACAGGTTCTTTATCGCCGGTATAAGCATAACCCGTAAGTCCTCTAACGCTATAAACAAATCCTGTTTTCGCTCTCACATTATTTTGGGCTCTGGTTTTTCTCATTCTATTTGCTAATGTTCCATCAACACCGGCTACTGGTAATGAATTATAGAAAGTGATGAAATCATCGCTACGATACATATAATTAAGTAATGTTACAAACTGATTGGGTGTTACTAAATTCATTCGAGATAACCCCGAACCATCATATATTACAAGGTTATCTGTATTTATACCCATTTGATTAAAGATACTCTCTGAAGCACTAACTCCATTAGCAATAGTTCCATAATTTTCAATTTCGTATCCGATTACTTTCATCAATTGTTCAGCAAAAAAATTCTGACTATTCTTATTGATAACTTTAATTATATCTTTTAGTGTGGGTGAATAATATGAGAACAAATAATATGAATCAGATAAATCGACCGTCTCGGAAACATCATCAATGTCAAGCGCAAACCCTTTAATTTTTATGCCCTTATTTTGAAGAACATCTTTTAACACAATCATCGAGTATTGAGTTGGATTATTAACAGTAGCAAAGGCTTTATATGAACTATTTTTAAGAGTAATGGTTCCATAAACTGTAATTACATTTGTTCCTCGTTCACGAAAAACCTTTATTGAAGTATTTGAATCATTTGGAACTGTAACTACATTGTTGATGAGAACGATATATTTGGTCTCAGGATTAATCAGGATTTCAGCTTTTTGTCCTATTCTTGAAGGTTTGACTTGAATGTCAACGCAATTATCATTAAATGAAATTGCCGATGTTGGAGCTGCATACCACTCAGTTTCATAATCCCATGACCAACCTCTTCCAAGACCCTGATTATCAAAAGCATTGTCATCACCAATTAAATTGCCTGAAACTTCATCAATACCGAGTTCTAATAATGAATCAGCCCAATCATTAAATACTTTGTAAATATCTTCATTAAAAAATCTACCTGAGATAGTTGGGTCACCATAACCGCGGACAATCAAATCACCCTGTAAAATGGGACCATCCAATTTCCCTTTGTAATGAAGTTCCGTTTTAAATCGATAATTTGATCCGAGAATATTTAATGCAGCAGCAGTTGTAAATAACTTTAAATTTGAAGCCGGGACAAAAAGTTTATTCTCATTTTTTTTATAAAAGTATTCCCCGGTTACAAGAGATTGAATTACAACTCCCCAATGTGCATTACCAAAATTGGGATCATTAAAAATATCGTCAATTTGCTCCCATAATTCCGGTACTGTGCCGTATGAAAACTTAGGTACTGTGTCTATTCTTGTTTCCTGTGAATATGACTCAACGCAGAAACCTTGAATGATTAAAATAAATAAAATATTAAAAACGATACTTTTCATATACCTGACTAATTTCCTTTTCAGACAATTTCTTATAAGAACCAAGAACTAAATCATTAACATTAAAGCCATCAAATTTTGAACGATGCAATTTTTCGACAGTATAATTTATTGTTTTAAACATATTTTTCACAAAATGGTTTCTGCCTTCATGAGAAACTACTGTAACAAACTTCCGTGACTTCGAAGTAAACTTTAAGGATTCGAACCTCCCTCTTCCACCTTCAAGATAAACTCCTTTTAATAATTTTTTTTCATCTTCCTCAGTCAACGCTTTATCAATCCTTACTTCATATTCTCTTGGTATTTGATTAGAAGGATGTAAGACAAAATTAGCAAAATCACCGTCATTTGTCAGGATTAAAACTCCGGTAGTGTTATAGTCTAATCGACCGACAGGAAATATTTTTTCTTTTGTTTTGATTAGTTCTATGACAGTTCTACGTTTTTTTTCATCACTGGTTGAAGCTATAACACCTGATGGTTTATTTAATAAAAAATAAACATGACTTTTAAGTTTAATTTTCTCACCATCAACAGTTACCGAATCTGTTTCGGGATCAATTGTAAAGGCTAACGTAGTAATTAATTTACCATTTACTTCAACCCTTGCTTGCAATATCAGTTCTTCGGCTTTTCGTCGGGAGGCAACTCCACAATCAGAAATAAATTTATTCAATCGAATCATTATTATCACTTTCTTCCGTTTCAGTTTCAATAGATGTTTCAAGATCACTCATCATCAATTTTCTTTTTTGTTCAATAAAATCTTCGTCCTGCATAATTTCTTCAATTTCACGTGGTTTGGGTAAATCAGTGATTCTGTTTAAACCAAAATAAATTAAAAATTCTTCAGTTGATCCATACAATAATGGACGCCCTATAGTTTCAGCCCTACCGAAAATTGAAATTAATTTTTTTTCGAGAAGAGTGTTGAGGATGGAATCACAGTTAACTCCTCTTATCGATTCAAGTTCAGGTTTAGTTACAGGCTGTTTATAAGCAATTATAGCAAGAGTTTCTAAAGCGGCTTGACTTAATCTTCTTTTACTTTTTTCAGATGATAGGTAACCTAAATATTTTGCAAATTCGGGACGTGTTCCGAATGTAAATCCGTTCGCTAATCTTGTAATAGAGAATGAATTATTATTTGACAAATACTTATCGTTTAATGTATCAACACTTGATTCTATGTCTGAATCAGTAATCGAAATATCTTCACCATCAATTCCTTTAATTGCTTTAATAATTTCATGATGCTTTAACGGTTCATCAGACGAAAATATGAGTGCTTCAATTATATTTGTATAAATATTATCCATTTACAACCCGATAGAGTACAAAGTCGTTAAAGTTGTTCGATTCTCGTAAACCAATTTTATTCATTTTCGTTAGTTCCAATAAAGCAATAAATGTAACCACCAATCTTATCTTTTCGCGAATCTCAGAAACTAATGTTAAAAAATGAATCTCATTCATCTCATCTACTTTTTGC
>JAGUXE010000167.1 GCA_020061995.1 Ignavibacteriales bacterium
GTTTATTTAGTAAAAGGGAATTCCAGTTTTATCTGATAACAGTTTTTATTGCATTTATTATTCTATTATACGGAATACGCAGAGGGACGAATAAGTATCATTGGGATGCAAGACTAACATTTATTTTAACTGTAGTAAATCTTTCTCTTTTTTGGTTGTTGATAGTTTTGACACTCGATAAAGATTATTTTAATAAATATCTAGTTCCACCGTCGGTTTTATTGGTTGGTGTTGTATTGCCGAATATAGTCTTCTACTATTTCAAAAAACGTGAAGAGAGAAACGAAGCAACTGAGGATTCCAATGAAAAATTGTTTCAAATGTTATTTAATTTTTCGCATGGTGAATGGGCATTGAAGAATATTAACGGTCTTCAATTGTTGTGTCAAAATATTCCGACATTAAAATTTATTGATGAGGCTTTCAACAAGCAATTTGAAAACCGTAAAGATAGAATGCTTAAAATGACTTTGCCTCTTATAGAAAAGATAATTTCTCTCTCAAAAAATGTTAGAATTGATAATGCTTTAATTAACGATATAGTAGTTGAAGCTTCATTTATTAAAAAAAATCTACCTGAAGTTATTTTAAGTAATTCAGTTTCTGAAAATGAGGTTATTCCATTACTCGCAGCAAATCTATCTAAACTTAAAAGTAATTTAATTAATTATAAACGTATAGTTTTTGCAGGATTTTCAACTTCACCGGAAGAAGCCATAAATTCAATTATTGATGAATTAAGTGAGACTCTAACAATTGAAAAAATTCGACTGAACAAGTATAAACATTATGATGACCATAAAAATGTTCTGATTCTAAATTATGAACTTGCCGATATACTTGATAATTCTATTCGAAATGCGATTTCTGTATTACGAAATTCAGAAGAAAAGGAAATTGAAATTAGTTTAATCAAAAAAACTCCGAAAATACTAATCGAAATATCGGATAATGGTTCGGGTATAAATCCGGATAAGTATGAGAAAATATTTGAACATGGTTATTCAAGTTATGGGGGAACCGGACACGGATTATTTTCAGCAAGAAAAACTTTAGAAAAATATGGTGGAAGAATCTTTGTTAAAGAAAGTGTTCCATTTCAAAAAACTGTTTTTACAATTGAACTTAATGAGGGAACTAGTAATGAGACCACTCCTTTTAATAATTGATGATGATTCTGATTTTATCTCTGATTTTTCACTCCTATTGAAAAGTGATTACGATTGTATATTTGCAAATAACGGATCTGAAGGACTTCGTATTGTACGTGAAAAAACACCTGATGTAATTTTACTTGATTTAATGCTTGAAAATGGGGAATCTGGTCTCGATGTATTAGATCAAATCCGAAAAGAAGATGAGGATGTACCGATAATAATGATAACCGATTATGCCTCGGTTGATACAGCGGTTGATGCAATAAAGCGAGGTGCTTTTAACTATGTATCTAAAACTCCGAATCTGAGAGAACTTAGACTTATCATCGAGAGATCTTTGCAGCAGCGTTTATTGAAGTATCAAACAAAATCACTTCAGCAGGAATTATCAAAACCATTTGATTCAATTATCGGCGGGAGTCTCGGCATTAATAAAGTTAAAGAGATGATCAAAATATGTGCTGATGTAGATAGCACAATATTGATAACCGGGGAAAGTGGTTCCGGTAAAGAGTTGGTCGCAAGACAAATCCATAATCTTAGTAAGAGAAAGAATAAACCATTTGTTGCAATAAATTGTGCCGCTTTACCGAAGGATTTGATTGAGAGTGAACTTTTCGGATATGAAAAAGGGGCGTTCACCGGTGCCGCAAGTCGTAAACCGGGGAAGTTCGAAATTGCTCATGATGGAACGATATTTTTAGATGAAATATCTGAACTTGACTTAAAAGCACAAGTGAAAATATTACGAATACTTCAAGAGCGGGAGTTTGAAAGAGTCGGCGGAACTCAAGTTATAAAAACTTCAGCACGGGTAATTGCAGCGTCGAATCGTAATTTATCGTCGCTGGTAGATGAAGGTTTATTTAGGGAAGATTTATTTTATAGACTGGATGTTTTCCCTATTCATGTTCCAGCTCTGCGAGATAGGAGAGAAGATATTCCACTTTTGCTAAACTATTTTGCAAATCTTACTTCTAAAGAATTAAAAGTTAAACCTAAGTATTTCAATGAAGAATCAGTTAAACTGTTAATGAATTATAATTGGCCCGGTAATATTCGTGAATTACAAAACCATATTACCCGTGCAATTCTATTGACAAAAAGTGATATCATTACACCCGATGATCTTGACTTCTCTCTCCGAAAAGGTAATGATGATTATTTAGGAATAGAGATAGTCCCGGAAACATGGGAAGAGATGGATGAATTGCGAAAAAAAGCTGTTGAGTTAGCAGCAAGAAAAGTAGAAAAAATATTTCTTGAATTTATTCTAAATAAATATGAAGGGAATATTTCGCGAGCAGCAGATGCAATTGGAATTAATCGCGCAAATCTTCATAAGATGATTAAAAAATGCGGATTGAATTGATAATTAAGAACTACCACATAGTTATTCGCTTTTATTTGTTTTAAGTGGTAACTAATTTCTATTGAGATTTACTGCAGCAGGTGTGTGTGATTTTGGACTAAGAATATTTAAATCCATCAGACTGCAAAATTAAGTTTCATTTTCATTTTTTTTATTACTACTTTTTGGATGCTATCTTAATTTCAGTTCACTAACTGTTGTGAATGGTAAAATGTATAAGGTCGATGAAAAAAAACTCGCAGAGTTAATTACAGGGGTTCGGTTAAAAAATCATGATGCTTTTCGTGAGTTCTTCCTCTTATTTCAACCCGGTATTTTTCATTATCTTATTCGCTTAACATGTGATAAAACTCTTGCTCAAGATCTCACTCAAGAAACTTTTCTAAAGTTTTGGCTTAATTCTGAAAAGATAGACATTAATTCTTCCCCTAAAGCTTATCTTTATAAGATAGCAAGAAACCTCGCTCTAAATTCAATTCGACAAAGACAATCCAGTATCTCGTATGATGAGGATGAATCACTTCTTATCTATTTCAGTAGAAGAAGTGAAGCAGAGATAGATTCTCTCTTTTTTGTCGATGATTATCAAAAAGCAGTAAATTCATTGCCTGAAAGATGCAAGACTGTTTTCTTACTAAGCAGATTTAACGGATTTGATTATAGTGAAATTGCTGAAATTATGGAGATATCATTGCAGACTGTAAAAAATCAGATGAATAAAGCATTATCGGTACTTCGTAAGAGACTCCAATCTCATCTAAATTAATTTCTCATCGGAATAGTACTTTTCTCCGATTGATGTGTATTAGTTATAATGAGATTTAAAATTTTCAGAAATAAATATTGAAAATCCTAATAGTTTTGGAAAAGCATTGAAACGATTACGCAAGACAGTTGATTCACAATTTTTAGTGAAAGTGATTCGGGATGAAGTAAATCAGGAGGAAAAAGAATTTTTTGAAACCTGGCTACACGAATCAGATGAGAATAGAGAAGAATTTGGAAGTTTATCCTTGATTTGGGATAAATTTGGCAATTCAAGAATCCCCGAACCACCTAATACTGATGAACAATGGCAGAAGATTAGCGAATTCATTAATTCTCCAACAGTAAATGAAGACCCGAGAATTATAGCTAACAGTCATAAATCCGAATCGAAATTTAAAAAAGAACCAAACCGCAAGTCGCTCGAAAGAAAAGATTACGGATGGATA
The DNA here is from genome assembly GCA_020061995.1 of Ignavibacteriales bacterium. The sequence goes on from JAGUXE010000167.1 coordinate 3,744, forward strand.
ATCAGATTTGCTGCGATGCTGCTGATTTTTATTGGAGTTGGCTATTTATATCAAACTCGGACAATTAATGAAGTTGATAAAATTCCCGTAGCCTTAGTAAAAACAACTCCCGAAGTTTTTTATACTGCAGTTGCAGGTAAAGGTGAAAAGAAAACCATTCTTCTTTCTGATGGCTCTGTCATATATCTTAATGTTGATAGTAAAATCACCTATCCGAAAGTTTTTGCTGAAAATTCGCGTGAAGTTGAATTAACCGGAGAAGCATACTTCAGTATCAAAGGGGATAAAATAAAACCTTTCAAAGTAATTTCAGGAAATACCGTTACAGTTGTTACAGGAACCGAGTTTAATATTACAAACAGAAATAATCTTATCAGAATATTAGTTACAAAAGGTTCTGTTGAAGCCTATAAAAAATATTCTGATAAAGGGATTAGTCTTAAACGGGGTGAAATGACAACTTTTAGAGAGAGTGACGGTTTTACACCTCCAATTAAGGCATCGATGGATCATTATTTAGCATGGCGTAAAGGGAAATTCTCGTTCTCGCACACACCCCTTTCACTGGTTATGGAAGAAATATCAAGGTTTTACAATGTGCCGGTGGTTTTCGAAAACCAGGCATTGAAAAGAAAAACTATTACAGGTGTTTTTGATTCTAATTCACTCGAGAACATTTTTTCAATCATTAGTTTGGCACTGGATGTGAAAATACAACACACCGGAACTAAAGTAATAATTAATTAAAAAGTAACAAGGAAATAACAACATAAATTTTGGCTACAAGATGAAATATTCATTACGATTATTGTTTTTATTTTTTATAGGTTTTTCAGTCAGTTATGGACAGGATACAGCTTTGCTGCCTGTTTCAGAAAAATCTGGGGAACTTGAAGAGACTGAAAAATTTCTCTTCTTCCAGCCAAGTTATACTGAAGCTGAAAGCAGTGCAAAATCATTATCTCTTTTGAATACGGCGATAACTGTAGAATTTTCAAATGCTAATCTTTTGCAAATTATTAATACCATTTCAAAAGAATATCAGATTAACTTCGTTTTTGAAGATAAACTTCTAAATATTAAAGATATAACCTACTCATCCTTCTCGAAGCCTCTTCATGATGTTTTAACAGAATTGTTAGACCCGTACAACATAAGTTTTTATGAATATGGTGCGGGAAAAATTGCATTAGCAAAGCGAACAAAAATTGATGAAAAAACCGGTGGACTTAAGGGAATAATTAAGGATGATACCGGTGAACTTCTGTGGCGCGCAAACATAATGATTAAGGAATTAAATATCGGTTGTGCTTCTAATATGAAGGGGAATTATTTAATTAAAAATATCAAACCGGGAGACTATACAATTGAGGTCTCTTTTATTGGATATGAAAATGTTTCAAGAAAAATTAAAGTAATTGCCGGTCAGATATTAGAAATTAATTTTACTCTGAAATCAACCGCTTTCCAAATCGGCGGAATTGAAGTAATAGGCTCAAGCGGTTTATTACCAAAAGATGTCAATTCAAAAACAACAATATCTAGTGGTGAAATTGAACATTATCAGGCTTCCAGTCTTAAAGATGTTCTTGATTTAGTTCCTGGTGTTCAAAAAAGCGACAACCCAGGGTTAGGTAAAACAAGTCAAATTGCAGTTCGCGGTGATGAGGCAGATCAGTACACAGCTTTTGGGACATTGATCGTAATTGACGGAACACCTGTTTCAAATAATGCTAATATGCAGTTTGAAAGATTGACAGGATCAAAATTCGGTAGTTCAAACACCGGAAGAGGTGTTGATTTGAGAACTATCCCTGCTGATAATATTGAAGATATTGAGGTAATTACAGGACTTCCTTCTGTCCGTTATGGTGACGTTACCGCCGGCATTATAAATGTTCAAACCAAGATTGGTAAAGCACCACATCGCTTAAAAATAAAAAATAATCCTGATACAAAAGAAGGGAATTTCGGAGGCGGAGTTTTAGTCGGTGATGGTTCAATAAGTTATAATTTTAATGTGGCTCAAAGTGAAAGAGATATCAGGAAAAGTGGAGATGAATATTTGAGACTGACCGGGCAGGCAGTTTATTCAGCAAATCTTTTAGGTACTGCTTTATCTACCAACAATAAAATCATGTTTCAGAGGGTATTGGATGAAGAAGAACCCAAAGGGGATATGCAGATGACCCGAAATTATAATCGGGGATACACGTTGAGTTTATCATCCTGGGGAAAGTATCGACCCGAGGACGGTATTTCAGCGGTTGATTATAATTTATATACAACAATGCGCCGTGAAAATTCAATGAAATCTAAATTGAATACTGAATACGTTGTACTTCCGAATGGAGATACTGTTTCAAGTTATATCGGTAAAGTCGAAACTCGCGGAATCGAATGGACAGTCGGTGGTAGACTTGAGTATAATAAATTATTCTATACCGGCAATGTCATTCATAAAGTTTTATTCGGAATTGACCCTCAATATAATGTTAATACGGGCGAGGGAGTTGTATTTGATACAAGCCTAAGTTATTATGGTGTTGAATCAGGAAGACGCCCATATCGTTTTGATGAAGTCCCCGGACAATTTTTAGCGAGTATGTATTTTGAAGATAAACTTACCGGGCATTTCATTTTCGATTATAATATTATGGTTGGATTTAGATATGAGATGTATCGCCCTTACAAATTTAATTTATCCGGATTATGGGGAGATGGCGATTTAGTTCAATCTCATCAAGGAAGTTTTTTTAATCCTAGATTAAATTTTATGGTCTATCTATCGGATGTAAATCAATTAAGGATAAGCGCAGGAACTTCGTCAAAGTCGCCTCCAATGTCGACACTCTACCCACCTGAAACTGTATTCAAGTGGAGAAATCCTTTAGACGGAAGTATTGATTTCTACAGATACAATAAACAAGTCCCTGAATTAAAAGGATATAAAGAATCAATGTATGAAGTTGCTTACGATCATAAATTTGCAAATATGATAGGGACAACTCTTTCTGCATATTATAAAGAACGAACAAATTCTCCTATATCGATTCCTTATCCTGTCTTTAGAAGTGCAACAGCTAATAATCAGGTTTATGTCTATTACATAGATCAATATTCGTTGCCGGAAAATCTTGGTGTTTCATATAGTAAAGGAATTGAATTTACATTAAGAACATCACGAATAAAAAAACTTAATATGGATTTTCAAATTACCGGAGCTTACAATCATATAAATACTCCCGGTAAAGGATTTAATTATAGTTCAACACCGGATCAATCGATTGGGAGATATCCTAATTATATTGTACCGGGAATGCCGATTGATACATTAATCGGGTGGATTTATCCAAGCAGCAGCAGATGGAATGACAGATTGCAATTGAATTATTATATTAAATATACGTTAGCACCGCTCGGACTTTGGATAACATTACGCGCTGAACAGCTCGTCTTTGAGAGGAATCAGAATTATAATTTAACTCCGTTAGATTATAATCTCCTTAATGAGGCGCAAAAATTGGATAGAGCATTTGAAGAAGAAATGAAAATTAAACCAAATAAATGGCTCTTTAATTTGAGTATGAGTAAATCTCTCTTCAAAGGGGCAGAAATTTCTTTTTATGTAAATAACTTTTTTAATGATGCGGCTGTAAGGCGTTATTTTATAACACGTACAACAGAATCAGAAGACAACCGCAATCCACCCCTCTTTTATGGAATTGAATTTAGCATGTCTTTGGAAGGAATATTTGGAGGTATGATTAAAGATGAATCAGATGATTAAATATTTTTTAACTATCACGGTTATTTTATTGTTGGTTTCATGCCGACAAGAACCACCCATAGCTGTTGATGGCAGAGGAGAAATGACAATATACGCAATGGGGGATACAGCATTAGTTGATACTATCCCGGTTTTTATTAAAATGACCAATGCCAAAGTAATTCTCGCTTCTGAATATGGTATGATGATTAAATATACTGATGCGAACGGAGTATTGAACTTAAATGGGTTACCGGCTTCGATTTATTCTATTACTGTTAGAATGTCACATCCGTTAAATCCTAATATTCTTTTAGTTGGTAATCTTAGAGAGATTGATATAGGAGCGGAAAGATTTATTGATACAATTTACGCAAGTCAAATTGCGAATACCGGAATTGCAATAAATGAAATTTATGCGGGGGGACCATTAAATAATATCTTTTTCTTTTATGATCAATTTGTTGAACTATATAATTATGGCGATAGTATAAAATATCTTGATGGAATGATGGAGATGCGAGTATCGGGAAATAGTGATGGTAAGGGACCCGGTGCTGATGAAGGGGATGACAATGATATTGATGGTGTTACTTATGTATTTAAATTCCCCGGGAAACCCGGTGAAACCAATTATCCTATTTTGCCTAAAACTTATAAAGTGCTTGCCTCCACAGCAGTAAATCATAAAAACACAGTCGCGACAAGTTATGATTTAAGTAATTCTGATTGGGAATTTTATAATCAATATTCATTTTCTGATTTTGATAATCAGAATGTTCCTAATCTTATAAACATGAGATCAGACAGAACGGTTGACTTTTTAATCAATCTGGTAAGTGATGTAATTGTTGTTTCTTCAGGGGTTGATTCAGTCTGGGAAGATGGGATTGACATCTCAACTATAATTGACGGAATACAATATAAATCGAGCCATACGTTTCGAAAAACTTTAGACTCTCGTGTGGATAAAAGCTACATGCTGAGTCCACCCAAATACAGTGGTAAATCAATGAGACGCCGGGAACCCGGTGTAGATACAAACGACGGTTTGCTTGACTGGGAAAGTATCCCGGTTGCAACTCCCGGATTTCATTAAAGGAAAATATATGAGTAACGCAGTTGTTCAAGTTAAGAATTTAACTCATCATTACGGTGACAGATTGATTTTTGAAAACCTGAATTTTCAGATTAACAAAGGATCAATATTCGGATTGCTGGGTAAAAACGGAACAGGAAAAACCACAACAATAAATATCCTCAATGGTTTTTTGGAACCGACTTCCGGGCAGTGTTTAGTATTCGATGAAGACTCACACAAACTTTCTCCGCAAACAAAATCGCGTGTCGGTTTTTTGATTGAAGGGCATATTCAATATTCCTTTATGAATATCAAACAAATTGAAAAGTATTATTCAGGTTTCTATCCCAACTGGAAAAAAGAAGCTTATTGGGAGTTGTTGAAAAAACTTCAAGTAACCGAGACTCAGAAAATCTCTAAAATGTCTTGCGGACAACGATCACAAATTGCACTTGGCTTATTGCTTGCACAAAATCCTGATCTTTTAATACTCGATGATTTTTCGATGGGACTTGATGCAGGTTACCGCCGACTGTTTCTCGATTATTTAAGTGATTACATCCAAGCCGAAGGGAAAACTGTTTTTATAACATCACACATTATTCAAGATTTAGAGGAATTGCTTGATGACTGCGTTATACTTGATTATAAAACAGTATTAATGACAATGCCTATTAAAAAATTTATGGAAGAGTTCAAACAATTCAAATGTATTTTAGACAATCCACCGGCAATAATTCAAAAAGATGACGTCATTAGAAACGTAGAAATTATAAAGAACAAAACATCATTTTTTACCTTTGCTGATGAAACAGTTTTACTCAACCACCTTGAGAAATTAGGACTAAAACATCATGGAGTGCTGGAGGTGAAAATGAGTCTTGAAGATGCATTTATTGGTTTAACCGGAAAGTATTAGGAATAAAAAATGATTAAATCTCTTATCTACAAAGAATGGTTAAAAGTCAGATGGACTTTTGTTGCTCTTGCAGCAATAAATTTTTTAGTTGTTGCAAGTATCTGCATATCAATAGCAAATTCTTTTAGCTTTATTGATGCGAGTCAGCTTTATAGTGATGCCGCAGCACATAGTCTATTCTATTATGATTTACTATATATTCCGTTATTGACCGGGTTGTTACTTGGTATAGTTCAATTCTATCCTGAAATAAATTCGAGTAGAATTAAACTTACACTTCATCTTCCTATGAAAGAAAGTAAATCTTTAATGACAATGCAGCTCTTTGCTATTGGTTCGATGTCGTTGGTTTTTCTCGTTGATGCAATTTTACTTTTAGGTTTCTCTTCTCAATACTATCCATCGGAAATAATAAACGGGATGTTGATTTCTATTCTTCCATGGTTTCTTGCAGGATTTGTTATCTATATTTTTATTTCAATTATTTTTATTGAACCGTCCTGGAGCAGAAGAATTATTATCGGACTAATAGGTTTAGCATTTGTTAATAACTACTTCTTGGCACCAATGTTGGGCATCACAATTTACTCTTATTCTGAATCATGGTTCTATTTTGTGTTAATGATAATTATCATCTCACCTCTTATTCTATGGTCCGGAAACAACTACAAAAGAGGTGTAAAATGAAAAACAATTTAATCCTGAAACTGATACTCTCGTTAGTTATTATTTTTATTGCTTCCATTTATCTGCCTGAAATATATTGGAAAACATTTCCTCATCGTTATTATTTACCTCGTGTAGTATATAGTCCGATACTTAATGATATTTTGATAACTAAAGGTGATTTTAAGAAATCAACGATAGTCGATTTAAAAGGAAAACGTTACAGCAGTAAAGAATATGAAATGTTGGTTCCTCAAACCGCTTTTGCTCAATTAGTCTTTCTAGGAAAACTACCTGATACAGTTAACGGAGTAGCATTCACAGTTCCGGAGCTTAGAAAGAATTTGTTTAGAACTATGTTTGAACCAGCGAAAATAGATGCATTTAAACTATTAATGCACCCGCTTATAGAATCAAAACCGAATAGAGCATCACTAAGTTTTCCGAATGAATTTTTCTCTCTAACCGGTAAAAGAATGAAAATAGTTGATTCACGAACGAATCTAATTGACGAGGAACTTTCGGATATATTCACCTCAGAATTATTGGATAAAGAATTTACTTTCCCTGCTAAAGAATTATTTGGAAACCCTACAACCCGTAAACCTTTTGATGAAGGTTATTTTGTAATTGACAGTAAAGATGAATTTTTTCATTTGAAGAGAGTTCAAAATAAACCTTATGTTCGCAAAGTTAAATTACCTGAAAATAGCAAAGTTGTTCACATGGAAGTTCTTGAAAGAGAATTACGTGAGTTCTACGGCTTCTTCATAACAGACGATAATAAATTTTATATGTTAAGAGAAGGGGATTATTATCCTATTAATATTCCGATTGAAGACTTTGATTATAAGAATTCTATATTGAGTTTAAATGCCGATATCCTATATCGAAGAACAAATGTAATGAACGATAATAAAATATCTGTATTCGTGTATGAAAGAAATTTCAAACCAATTACTGCATATAAAGATTCGGTTACACATTTAGACGAAACAACTTTAGGCGTAACTGCGGCTTATATATTCCCATTCACTTTTACACTTGCCGGGGGTAAATCACTTTTCATTAATATTGAGTTCGATTATAAGGGATTCCAGTTTCTAATTGTAAATTTCATATTAGTCCTCTTATTTGCGGGATTCCTGAAATATAAAAAATATGATTTAACGAAGAATGTTTTTCAGTTCATCCTCATCGCTGTCGCCGGTATATATGGGGTGATAGCAGTTAGCGTAATTAGAGATTTTAATCAGAAAAACTCGGCGGGAGTTAAATAATGTTAAGGTTATTATTTATAATAGTTTTAATGTCTCTCTTTTCACTGAGTAATATCAATGCTCAAATAAGCAGAACCTCAGCGATGGGAGGGTTAACTTATGGAATTATTGATAGAGATTTTTCATTGACTCCATATAATTTTGGAGGTAACCCGGCATGGATTGTCAATGATGAAGAAGAATCTTTCTTGAATATCACTCCCTCGGTTCAAAACAGTTGGGGTGATTATCGAAGAGCATTTGATTCCGAAGGATCCATAAACTATGGAACTGCATTTAAAGGAGTAAAGCGATTAGATGATAAAGGAACATTTGTCGGTTTCACATCTTACAATTATGAAATTGTACGAAATTTATATAGAACCTTGCGCCGTGATACCTACTCAGGTGAAGCTTTCTTTATGATTGATACCACAAAAGGTGATTTCCGTTATAGTGGTCCTATTGTAAATCTTACATACAGTTGGGAACTCTTTGACAATCTCTATGCGGGTGTATCAGGTCATTATCAAATATTGGATGGGTTAAAACAGGTTTACACGAACGCACAGTCTATTTATCGTGAAGTAGCGGTTAATGCCGGTTTAGCTTATCAATTTTCTGATGGTTTTATCATTGCATCAAATATTAAATATGCAGACTATCAGGAAACCATCGAAGCAAAAGATGTCAACTTGTTAGAAGTCGAAGTCTTTAATTATAGAGGCGATACATATTTTGTCGGAAAACGAGGTTCATCGCTTACTCAAAAATTAAATAGAAAAAAAATAGAATATAGTGGACAATTATTCTATCAGCCAATAAGCGGGTTGACTATGGCTTTACAGTCAAGTGTCACTCCTCAAGTTGCAAAAGTTTTAGTCCCTCAAAGCGGATTAATTGATGTTGAAGAGGGATATACAGATTTTCATTCTATTGATGTGAAGTTTAAAAGCCAATATTCAGTGTCGGAGTCATGGCTAATGGGTATCTCAGCCGGATATAATGATCGTAAATGTTGGTCGAACAATTCCAAAAAGAATCTGCTACTCTGGGATTGGGATGTAACTGAGATGTACGGTGGTTTTGGCACATCATATAAATTAGATTTTATTCCGGTTCTCCTTGGTGCTGAAGTAGAGTTTTCATCATTGAAAGCAGATTCATCAAAATATATTGATACCCGGTTTGTCAATATAACATCACTAAATAACTTGATAAGATTCGGCGCAGAATATGAGTTTATAACTAATCATTTTATAAGAGCGGGAATAAATTTCGGGAATAATGAAATCGATTTGCTATCGGGTGGTAATGATGTTAAGTCACTGATGCTAACAGCAGGGGTTGGATTACCTGTCTCTTCAGCATTGTATATCAACGCTAATGTTCAGTATAGAAAAATTTCAACAACAAATATAGTTGATCTCCATCGAAGCGGTTTATCAACTTTTATTACTTTAAGGTTAAACACTTTTTGAATTTAATTTAAAACCATACCCAGAGGTATAACATGAAACATATTTACTACTTATTAACATTGATTTTATTCTTCTCTGTAAATAACTTCTCACAAGAATGGCGAGTTGCGGCAACTCAGTCAATCCCGATTATTAGTGATGCTCATTTCTTAACAACTTCTGTGGGCTATTATGTTGGCAGTGCAGGTAGTGTGAGAAAAACAATTGACGGAGGCGTAAGCTGGAATTTATTAGCACCTGCCGGAACAGCCTCTTTACGGGTGGTTTATTTTGTAAACGAACAACTCGGTTTTGTTGGTGATGATGCAACTTTAATTCACAAAACGACAGATGGTGGGTTAAGCTGGACAGCAATTCCTGTTACAGGTGGAGTTGGTGCAGTTTATGGAATACACTTCCTAAATGAAAATACCGGTTGGGTGTTAACTTCATCTTCTTCTGCAGGCAAATTGATGTATACTACTGACGGCGGAATTAATTGGAGTATGCTTCTTGATAATCCTGCTGGTGATCTTGAAGCTCTAAGCATTTATAATGGAACTACCGGAATCGTCTGCGGTGGCGGTGTTGGTAAAATGGATATCTACTATACAGCAAACGGAACAACATGGACGAAGGCTACTGCTCCTACAATTCCAACCGGTTATACACGTTCTGACTTCAGGGCAATTCACATTCAAGATGCAAATTTAGTTTATCTTGTTGGTTGGGGTTCTCTAATAGGACTTCAACAAAGCATGTACGCTAAATCTACTGATGGTGGTGCCACATGGACATTTCTTGTGCAGCAAGAAGAGAATAAAACTTATGACAATATGTGGGGTGTGTACTTTAAAGATGCTAATAATGGGTTAGCAATAGGTGGAGCCACACGAGGATCAGTTTGTGCACGTACCAACGATGGAGGAATTAATTGGACCCCAATAAATATTCCGTGCGGTGGTTCACTCGGCAGAATTGATGGATTTGGTGATGAGGTAATAGTTACGGGAAGTAATAACATTTTAAAATCAACTGATTTTGGTACGACATGGCAGAGAATGAATGCTATTCCGGGATCATCATTATATGCGATGCATTCAATCGGAGAAAATTTTATTGTAGCTGCCGGATTTGATGCAGTATTTATTAAGTCTACCGATGGAGGAAAAAATTGGGCTGCAAGTACAATTCGTGCTAATAATGCCGCTCCAAATGCTCAAGATGTATTTTTTGTTAATGAAAATGTGGGTTATGCTACACACGGTTACGGTATGATAAGCAAAACGACCGATGGCGGAAATTCATGGACTCAAGTTATGAAAGATACTATTGCAGTCGGTTGGACTAATTACGGTATTCATTTTCTGAATGAAAATTATGGTTTTGTTGTAGCTAAAACCGCTAACAATATTGACGGTATATTTAAAACTACTGATGGTGGTACTAGCTGGTTAATGAAAGAAAATGTTTTCGCAACAAATCTTCGTGGAGTTGCTTTCGCTGATCAAAATATAGGTATTGTCGTAGGGGAAAAATACAAAATCGGTTATACAACAGATGGTGGCACAACTTGGGTTGCAGCAACTCTGCCGACAATAACCGGGACACCTAATCTCCGCAGTGTTAAATTTCTAAATTCAAATACTGCAATTGCAGTCGGTGATGCAATCATGCTAATCTCTAATGATGCCGGGAAAAATTGGACTATCTCCGGTGCTACTGCTCCCGAAACACTTACTGGTATTGAATTTAAAGATCAACTAAATGGATGGGCTGTCGGTGCTAAAACTTCTCCCAGAAGTATCGCAATCCTATTAACAACAGATGGCGGTGTGAACTGGACAAACAGAGTTGATTATTCGGTATTCGATACAATGAAAACAGTAATTGATGTTGCTTATACAAGTTCAGGGAATGCTTTTATTTGTGCAGCATCAAGTACAATTTACACCAATGCTTTACCTGATGGTATTACACAAGAACCCGGACAGCCTAAAGGTTTTTCATTAGAACAAAATTACCCAAATCCGTTTAATCCGGAAACGGTTATTAAATTTGAAATTGTTACCTCTGGTATCGTAAATCTAAAAATTTATGACATACTAGGTAATGAAGTAGCAGAATTAGTCAATGAGTTCA
>JAGUXE010000089.1 GCA_020061995.1 Ignavibacteriales bacterium
CTGGATTTTTAAGAATCGGTATGCAAAAGTGAAGATTTTTAAATTCATTCTTATACTTATAATTCTTTATTTCAACTGATGTGATTTTCTCCTTCTCAAGAGAGATGATTCGAGATTCTCGGATAACACCATGACCATCAGTGATAAATATTTTATCATTTATCCGATGTCGCATGACTCGAATAACATGATGGGCTTCCTCACCGGTTAGCGTGTAATCCGAATCAGAAGAATAGTATAATTGTATGTTAGAAAGATATTCCAAGTACTAAAATTATCTCCGATTTAAATGCTTCATTAAATGCAACTTCTGCTCGTGCGATGTTATAAGGTAAGACTAAAAATGTGAGTCCAAATCCAAAACCCCTATCAACATCGCGTAAACTAACAGGATAAGTTCTCTTTTCAACAAAACCGGCATCTGCAAATATTTGCGCATGAATTTCTATTCTATAAGTTGTCAATTCTTTCGGAATTATTGGAAGATCAAAACTAATCTCCCAGTTATCAATCAAAGAACGACTAAGTTCGAACGAACCAATATATAAATTATCACCTTCTTTTTTCTTATTAAAATGTCCTCTAATCCTTTCACCATAACCGATGATAGAATAATCATAATAGGGTATTTTGTCTCCAAAAGTCTGTCTTGTTGCTAAACGCCATTTACTGGTTAAGCCATGGAATATGGGTTCATAGCTGCGAAAGTCCAATGACAAAATTTTATAATTGATGTTCTTATTGCCGACTCCTTTGAATTGATAATCGGTAAAAAGTGAAATTCCTTTTGACGGAAATTGAACGAGATCACGGGTATCATAGGTGTACCGAAATCCGATATGACCGATTCTATCAATTCTATCTCCATAAATTGATATTTCAGGAAAATAGATTGGAGTTTCGATGTACGAATATCCCGCATAAGTAGAAAATTTGTGGAACAGATTATACCTCTTCCCTATCATAAGGGATGTTCCAAAATATTTTTGTTCGAAAACTGAGCCATAAATAGTTTCGGCTCTCAAACTTCTATTTGTTACTGATTTATATTCAACGATAAAATCAAGTGAGATTTGTTCTTTTCTGAATAAATCAGGGATCGAATATTGTACACCTATCATCGGATCAAATCCGGCTCCCCCTTTTATTCTAAATTTTTCATTTCTGCCCCTAAAATTGTGAAAGTATAAATCCAACCCATAAGACAATCTTTTCCAATCGTTATCCTGTATATAAGCAAAAGGGATTGGCCATATATTCCAACTATCCTGAATAAAAATGCGTAGCACATTTTTTTCATCAAGTTGAATAACCGAAAGGTTAACCCTCGTAAAAATTCCGAGACTGTAAATTCTTTCCCGATCATAATATAATTGTGATGAATCAACCTCTTGACCGATTCTTATTGTTAACTCTCGCATGATAATATCAAAATCGGTAACAGTTTCACCTGTAATGAAAATTGAATCAATAATCGCGGGTAATGAAACGTATACTGTTTTAACCGAATCAATATTAAGGTTCTTTGCTTTGGTAAAAAACAAATTGAAAATAATTAACGATATGATTAGAAGTGACTTAGTCATTAATTTTTAGCAGAATCTATGTTCAATTGCGACACATTTATTCTGGATGGTTGGAATTCCATTTTCAATAAGCTTGGAAGCAGCTTCATTATTAACTACTCCTAATTGAAACCAACAATACTTTGGTTGTATTTCAATTATATCATCAACAATTGAAGGAACTTTATCTGAACTTAAAAAGATATCAACTAAATCAATTTTATGAGGAATATCTTTTAAACTTTGATAAACTTTTATTCCAAATACATCTTTAAGATTTGGATGAATCCCAACTACATCATAACCATTTTCTTTTAAGAATAGAGCGATTCTACCACTGTCTCTTTCAGGTTTGTCAGATATACCTACAACAGCAACTGTTTTAGATTCTTTCAATATTTTACAAGTATCCATAATTTCTCCAAATAAATTATTCGGATGATTAAAAATCATCATATAAAAAAATACCTTCTGCTAAGATAATAACAGAAGGTATTTACTAAAATATAAAAAAGAGTAAATATTAATTCACGATTTCATCTGTATATTCACTAATAGGAACACACGCACAGACAAGATTACGATCACCATATGCACTGTTTATGCGTGCAACAGATGGCCAGAATTTATGTGCCTTAGTAAAAGATGTAGGGAATGCAGCTTTCTCTCTTGAATAAGAATGTTTCCATTCTTCTGCCATTACCATATCCATAGTATGAGGTGAATTTTTTAGAACATTATCAGTTTTATCAGCTTCCCCTTTTTCAATTTCTTCTATTTCTTTTCGAATTTGTATCATTGCATCACAAAATCTATCAAGCTCTGCTTTAGGCTCTGATTCTGTAGGTTCAACCATTAATGTTCCAGGTACCGGAAACGACACCGTTGGAGCATGGAAACCGTAATCAATCAATCGTTTTGCAATATCTTCAACTTCAATATTAGCAGTTCGTTTGAATTCACGCATATCAAAAATCATTTCATGTGCGATAAAACCGTTTTTTCCGGAAAATAAAGTTTTATAATACCCGTCTAATCTGGATTTTATATAATTAGCATTCAATATTGCATATTTTGTTGAATTAGTTAAACCCTTTGCTCCAAGCATTTTAATATACCCGAGTGATATAAGCAGAATACTTGCACTCCCATATTGAGATGCTGAAACCGCACCGATCGAATTTTCATTTCCAATATTTACAACCGAATGTCCAGGTAAAAATTGTTTTAAATGTTCAGCAACACAAATTGGTCCAACACCGGGTCCGCCGCCACCATGGGGAATTGCAAAAGTCTTGTGAAGATTAAGATGGCATACATCAGCACCTATCAAAGCAGGACTTGTCAATCCTACTTGAGCATTCATATTTGCACCATCCATGTAAACTTGTCCACCGTTTTTATGAATAATGGAACAAATATCTTGAATAGATTCTTCAAACACTCCATGTGTGGATGGATAAGTAACCATAAGAGCAGATAAGTTTTCTTTATAAAGTTCAGCTTTTTTTACTAAATCATCAACATCTATATTGCCATGGTCATCACAATTGACAACAATAACTTTCATACCAGCCATTACGGCACTCGCAGGATTAGTTCCATGTGCAGATGATGGGATAAGAACAACATCTCTATGAGCATCACCTCGGAAAATATGGTATTGACGAATTACCATCAAACCTGCATATTCTCCCTGCGCACCGGAATTCGGTTGTAATGAAACTCCGGTCAAACCTGTAATTTCAGCGAGATATTTTTCTAGTTCTGAAATTATTGTGGTATACCCGGGCACTTGAGATTTTGGCGCAAATGGATGAATATTTCCAAAACGAGGCAAACTAATTCCCATCATCTCAGCAGCTGCGTTAAGTTTCATGGTGCATGAGCCAAGTGGAATCATTGACCCTGTTAAACTAAGATCTTTATTTTCCAACCTTTTTGTGTAGCGCAGAAGAGCTGTTTCAGAATGATATTTATTAAATATCGGATGCTGCAAAAATTGAGTTTTTCTTACAAGTTCAACCGGGATTTTTTCTGAAATTGTGTTTGCAATCTCCTCAAATTCTTTTCTATTCAAATTTTCTTTTTTTGCGGAAGCAAATATTGAAGCTAACTCAAAAATATCATCAAATGATACTGTTTCATTCAAACTTATACCGAAAGTTTTTTCATCTATATATCTCAGATTAATATTTTTAGATTCGGTTTCATCTTTTATTAAATTATACAATTTTGAATCTTCGATCAAAACTTGAAGAGTATCAAAGAAATTATCGTTGACTTGTTTATAATTGTATTTTTTCAATATTTCATCCAATAATACAGTAAGCTTATGAAGTCTTACTGCAATATTTTTTAATCCGTCTGGTCCGTGATAAACAGAATACATACCCGCCATGACAGCCAATAAAACTTGTGCAGTACAAATATTACTTGTAGCTTTTTCTCTACGGATATGCTGCTCACGTGTTTGTAATGCCATTCTATAAGCTAAATTGTCATTAGAATCTATCGATGCACCGATAATTCTTCCGGGAATAATTCGTTTAAACTCATCCCTACATGCAAAATATGCAGCATGAGGACCACCATAACCCATCGGAACACCAAAGCGTTGAGTGGAGCCGATTGCAATATCCGCACCGAACTCACCCGGAGGAGTAAGCAAAGTCAAACTGAGAAGATCGGCAGCAACGACAGTATATATTTCCTTTTCCTTTGCCTGAATAAAGAAATCAGTAAAATTATTTATATTTCCTTTGCCTGCGGGGTATTGAACCAGCAGTCCAAAAAAATCATCTGTAAACTCAAATTCGTTATAGTTTCCTGTAACTACCTCTATTCCTAACGGAACTGAACGAGTTATTAATACAGATAATGTTTGTGGATATACTTCGCTATTAACAAAAAATTTATTTTTATTTCTTTTCAAACTTTTTGAATACGAATAAAGCAAAATCATTGCTTCTGCAGCGGCAGTTGCTTCATCAAGCAGAGAAGCATTGGCAATACTTAAACCGGTCAATTCGATAATCATTGTTTGAAAATTAATTAAGGCTTCAAGTCTACCTTGTGAAATCTCAGCCTGATAAGGGGTATATTGCGTATACCAACCCGGATTTTCCATGATCGTTCTTTGGATTACCGGAGGAGTAATTGTCGGATAATATCCCATTCCAATGTATGATTTTGCAATTTTATTTTGAGAAGCCTGCAATCTCACAAAATCAAGATATTGTGATTCAGTTAATGGACTTTCAATATCCAATTCTTTTTTCATTCTTATTTGTGAAGGTACTGTTTTATCAATCAATTCATCAATGGAATCAACTCCTATGATCGTTAACATTGATTTTGTATCCTCAGCATTTGGACCGATGTGACGATTTTCAAATTTGTCTGTGAAATTAAAAGTGTTCATATTATTTAATTTTTATTCCAGTTATTTTTAAAAAGTATACTTCAAATGTACGATTTACAAATGAAATAATTAAAGTTAAAAGGGGAATTTTTAAGTTAGGTTTTAGTTAAAATCGAGATATTTTGAAGTGCGACTTTTGCTGCGTCTTGTTCTGCTGATTTTTTATTCCGAGCTTTCCCCTCACCTAAAGTCTGTTGACCGATTCTAACTTCTACAGTAAAATATCTTTCGTGCTCGGGACCTTCTTCATGTATAACAAAATACTTCGGAATTTCTAATTTGACTGACTGAGCGTATTCCAGTAGTTGGCTTTTGTAATTTTCATCAACAAGATGAATTCCCATTTTAATATTCGGATTAAAGATATACTTGAGGATAAAATTACGACAGGTTTCTAAACCACAGTGAAGATAGATAGCTCCCAATAGTGCTTCGAGAGCATCTGCGAGAATTGTTTTAATGCCGAGGTTCTCAACCGCCATTAATTCTTTACTAACAAAAACGAAATGAATGAGATCAATTCTTACTGCGGCATCATAGAGGGAATTTCGATTAACAAAATTTGATCTGATTTTTGTCAAGTAACCCTCATCTTTGTCACCAAATATTTGATATAGACCCTCAGCTACAATAAAACCAAGTACCGCATCCCCAAGAAATTCAAGACGTTCATTAGAAACCTTAAATTTTCTATTATCGAGATATGATCGGTGAGTTAATGCTTCAATAAAAATTTGTGGATCACTTATTTTGTGATCGATCAACTCTTCAAGTTTTTCAATATTTTTTCTTGAAAGAGCTTTGCCGGGTCTGAATTTTTCGAGAAGCTTAAAAATAAATTTAAACAAAACTAATCCCTGTATTTCTTAAATAATAGAGAGGCATTATGCCCTCCAAAACCAAATGTATTACTTATGGCTGCATTAACCTCAGTCTTAACTGCCAGATTTGGACAATAATTCAGGTCGCATTCCACATCCGGATTATCCAAATTAATGGTTGGGGGGATAATATCATTTTTAACACTGAGTATAGTAGCGATAGCCTCAATAGCGCCGGCAGCACCAAGTAAATGCCCTGTCATCGATTTTATCGAACTAACAAAAAGTTTATAAGCATGTGGACCAAAAACATTCTTAATGGCTTTTGTTTCAGTAACGTCATTTAATTGAGTAGAAGTACCATGAGCATTAATATAGTCAATATCGTTTATTTCCAAACCTGCATCACGAATAGCTTCTTTCATTGACCGAACAGCGCCATTACCTTCCGGTTCAGGTGCCGTAATGTGAAAAGCGTCAGCCGTTAATCCTATACCGCACATCTCAGCATAGATTTTCGCCCCCCTTTTTTTCGCATGCTCTAATTCCTCAAGAATAAGTGATCCTGAACCTTCCCCCATAACGAAACCGTTTCTATCTTTGTCAAAAGGTCTGGAAGCTTTTTTGAAATTAGCATTCCAGGTTGATAAAGCACGCATAGAATTGAATCCACCTATCGATAGTTCGGTGATTGGAGCTTCAGAGCCACCACATACCATTAAATCAGCGTTACCTCTCTCAATCATAATAAAAGCATCAGAAATTGCGTGTGAGGATGTTGCACAGGCTGAGGTGGTTGAATAATTAGGACCCTTTAAACCATAACGTATTGAGATGTATCCGGCAACAATATCGGCTATCATCATGGTTATAAAGAAAGGGCTAATCGTATGGGGATTTTTGTCGATGAAATAATTTCGGGTTTGTTCTTCCAGAGTTCTGATACCACCAATTCCGCTTCCATATATAACGCCAAACCTTTCAAGGTCAACCTTATCAAGGTTTATTGAAGCGTCCTCCATCGCCATGTGAACAGAAGACATGGCATATTGAGTAAACAAATCCATTCTTCTGATTTGCTTTTTATCAATATAGAGAGAGGAATCAAAATTTTTTATTTCTGCGGCAAATTTAGTATCGAATTTTTCTGTATCGAAATGTGTTATGAAATCGACTCCGTTTTTACCGGTTAATAATCCCTCCCAAAATGATTTAACATCATTACCTATTGGAGTAACGGCACCAAGACCGGTTATAACTATTCTTCTTTTTTTCACATTTTTCCTGGTTGAATAGACTTAATAATATCAACAGCCCCAAAGAGAGACTAGAAAAATTTTAATACTCAAATAAAAAGGTTGAACGAGTAATCAAGAATAGCCCCATCACCCGTTCAACCTTATTAAAATTAATCTACTCTTTCAGTTAAATACTTTGTAGCATCACCAACTGTAGTAATTTTTTCAGCATCTTCATCCGGAATAGAAATATTGAAAGCACTTTCAAATCCCATTACTAATTCAACGATATCTAAAGAATCAGCACCTAAATCATTTGTGAATGAAGCTTCGGGAGTTACTTGAGCTTCCTCAACTCCTAATTTATCCATAATGATTTCTTTAACTTTGGTTTGAACATCCATTTTTATCTCCTATTATTTTGTTTATGGTTATTAAAATTCATTTACATTGTCATTCCGCCATCAACGGCTATAACTTGTCCCGTTATATAACTTGACTCATCCGAAGCCAAAAATGCAACTGCTTTAGCAACATCCTCAGATTCTCCCATTCTTTTTAATGGAACTACGGAAAGAATAGTTTCTTTTTGTTTTTCATTTAATGCACTTGTCATATCAGTAGCAATAAACCCGGGAGCTATTGCATTACATGTTATGTTTCTAGATGCAACTTCTTTAGCAGTAGATTTAGTAAAACCAATTACCCCCGCTTTAGAAGCAACATAATTTGATTGTCCGGGATTACCGATAATTCCAACTACTGAAGAAATATTAATAATTCTACCGAAACGCTGCTCCATCATAGGTTTCAATGCTAATTTCGAATAATTAAAAACACTTCTAAGATTAGCAGAGATAACAAGATCAAAATCAGCCGGAGTCATCCTTAACAAAAGATTATCTTTAGTTATTCCAGCATTGTTTACTAAAATATCTAAACCACCTATTTTTTCCAAAGTGAAATTAATAGTTTTTTCGGCTTCTTCAAATGATGCCGCATCAGCTTTAAAACCAAATATTTTGTATCCTTTTGATAATCCATCCTCTTCAAGTTGAATAGCTGCCATTTCGGAACTACTATACGTAAATACTACGGAAGAACCTTTTGAAGCCAGTTCTAAAACTATTGCCTTCCCAATACCTCTAGTTCCACCGGTAACTAAAGCTCTTTTACCCACTAGGTTCATTTATCTTCTTTCATATTCTGATTTGATATAAATTCATTTTTATATTCAATTAATTCATTATATCCTGATTCACCGAGGAAATGAATTAACTCATCCTTACAATAGTCAACCATTGTTGCTTCTGAAACCGGAAATTTATTGCAATGATGAAGACGGTCAATATGTTCATCATCAACAGTTAAAGCTCCATTCCAGATTGTAAGTGGAAATAAAATGCAATATAAAGGTTTATATTTCCACGGAGGTTCATTTTCAGAATAAGCTAATTTTTGCAACGAACATAACCCGTTTTTATCGAGGAAAGTACATTTCCCATTAATTATTTGTGTTCCAACCGCTACACCGGAATCAAAATCTTCATCTGCTTCTGGTGCTTCAAACCAGGCATTAACATCAAGAGATTGTGAATCGTCCATCATGGTTTTTACTTTATCTTGAATGGACAAAATCATTTCAGATTCTTTTTTATCTGTATAAACTCCATAATTACAACACTCACCATTGCATTTACATGCAAAAGGGAAAGTGAAAATTAGAGGATCAATTTTTACTCCGTTGATAATTTTGGAGAATTCTTTATCCATCACAGAAACCTTTCTACGTCGGAATATTTATCAATTCCAAAACAAGAGACATTTGGATTAATTCTTTTAACTAATCCCTGCAGAACTTTACCGGGACCGACTTCATAGAATTCATCAAATCCAGCATTAATCATATTAATAATAGTTTCTTCCCATCTTACAGGTGAAGTTACTTGTTGATACAAGAGTTCCTTAATTTCAATTTTATCTGTAACCGGTTTAGCAGAAACATTTGCATAAACAGGAAATCGAGCATTATAGAAATTCGATTTATCTAATTCTTCTTTTAAAATATCTTTTGCTGATTGCATTAACGGAGAATGAAACGCGCCACTAACTACTAATTCCTTAACAAGTTTTGCACCTTTCAATTTTGCTATTTCCATACCTTTACGAACACCTTCAACAGAACCGGAGATAACAATTTGTCCGGGTGAATTAAAATTTGCACATTGTACGATTCCAACTTTAGAAGCCTCTCTACAAACATCCTCAACGATTTGTGGAGTTAAACCCACAACCGCTGCCATAGTCCCGGGATTATCAATTCCTGCTTGTTGCATTCCCTTCCCTCTGAACCGTACCAATTTAACTGCATCGTAATATTGTATTGCCCCGGCAGCTACTAATGCTGAATACTCACCTAATGAATGACCTGCAGCTCCTTCAATGTTTAATAATCTTATCAAACTGGCAAGTACGACCGAATGAATAAAAATTGCAGGTTGAGTGTTTTCTGTTTGTCTTAAACTATCTTCCGGTCCATAAAACATTAAATGTGACAGATTAACGCTGATAGCATCATCAGCCGTTCGAATCATTTCCTTAGCTTCTACGGAATTCTCGAAAAGATCTTGAGCCATACCAATATATTGAGAACCCTGACCCGGAAATAAAAAGGCTTTCTTACCCATTAATCAATTCCCCAAACATAGAATGCAGAACCCCATGTAAAGCCGGCTCCAAATGCTGCGAATATTAAATTATCCCCCTTTTTAATTTTTCCATCTCTATAATATTCGACAAGGCAGAGCGGTATTGTTGCGGCAGTAGTATTTCCATATTTGTCGATATTCATTGTCACTTTTTCAGGTGGAATTCCACATCTTTTAGCAGTAGCATCGATAATACGTAAATTAGCTTGATGCGGAACAAGGTAAGCTACATCATCAGCAATTAAATTATTTTTCTTCATTATCTCGTAAGTAACATCAGCCATACCAACAACAGCAACCTTGTAAACTGATTTCCCATCTTGAAATAAATAGTGCATTTTATTATCGACAGTTTCGTGTGAGGGAGGGTTCAAACTTCCTCCTCCTCGCATATTAAGGAATGCTTCACCTGAACCATCCGTTTTAAGAATTGAGTCCTGAAGCCCAACAGATTTATCTTCCGTCGGCTCAAGTAGAACAGCAGCAGCACCATCACCAAAAAGAATACAATTATTTCTATCAGTATAATCCACAATAGAACTCATTTTATCAGCACCAACAACAATTACTTTTTTATAAGTTCCGCTTTCAATTAAAGAACTGCCTACCTGAAAAGCAAATAAGAAACCTGAACAAGCAGCTGAAAGATCAAATCCCCAAGCATTTTTTGCCCCAATTTTATTTTGGACTAAACAAGCTGTTGCCGGGAAAAACATATCAGGCGTAACAGTTGCAACGATTATCACATCAATTTCATCACGATTTATCTCTTTAGTTTTTAATAAATCTTCGATAGCTCTTGAGGCTAAATCACTTGTCGCACCGTTTTCAAGAATTCTTCTTTCTTTTATACCTGTTCGTGATACTATCCATTCGTCATTAGTCTCAATTATTGATTCAAAATATTTATTGTCTAACACTTTTTCAGGCACATACATTCCAACTGCCGTTATTACGGCATTATATTTTTTATTATTCATATTTTTCCAATTATAAAATTGAGGAATAGTTTTTAATCGAGTTCTCTATTTTACTAACAAGATCATGATCATACATCTCTTTAGCACGGAGCACCATATTCTTTATTGCCTTTGGTGAACTTGATCCATGTCCAATAATAGAAATTCCATTGACACCAAGTAATGGTACTCCACCATATTCTTGATAATCAAATTTTTTCAAAATTTCTATAAGAGTTCCTTTGACGAGTAAGACTTTAAGTTTGCTAATAATACCTTTGGAAGCATATTCGCGGAAAAGATGCTTTAATAAACTTAATACACCTTCACCAAACTTCAGAAGGATATTACCAACAAATCCGTCACAAACCACTACATGAACAGAACCCTTCAAAACATCCCGGCCTTCTATATTACCTACAAAATTTAACTGAGATTTTTTTAAGAGTTGAAATGCAGATAGTGTTGCCTCATTTCCTTTTGAGTCTTCTTCACCGACACTCAGAAGTCCAACTTTTGGATTATCGATATTATAAATTTCCTTAACGAAAATTGAGCCCATTACAGCATATTCAAAAAGATGAGATGGTTTTGAATCAACACTTGCACCTACATCAAATATGGTAGTAACTCCATTTTCATTTGGCATAAATGAACCGATAGTTGGTCTGCCGACACCCGGAATACGTCCCATAATCAAGGTTGAAGCTGCCATCATCGCGCCGGTGTTTCCAGCACTCACGAAAGCATCAGCTTTTTTATCCTTAACTAATCGTGCACCAACAACAATCGATGAATCCGGTTTTGCTTTAATAGCTTGGGTGGGAGAATCCCCCATTTCAATAATTTGAGAAGTATGGAATATGTTTTGTTCGTTAAAAGTAAGATGATTTTCAGATAGAACTTTAAGGATTTCTTCTTTCTTACCAACAAAAAAAAGTTCAAAATTATTGTTTTGATTTAATGCTTCAATTGCACCTAAAATTGCATTTCGGGGAGCGAAATCACCCCCCATTGCATCCACAATAATTCTACACTTCGGTTTGTTTGAATCGGGATTCGACATTCGAATGGTTAATACCTAACTTTTGGGAATAAACATTGAACGCCCGTTGTAGTACCCGCAAGCAGAACAAGCGTGATGAGTTAGTTTCAATTCTCCACAATTACTGCAAGTTCCCATCGAAGGAGCTGTAGCTTTATAGTGAGTTCTTCTTTTATCGCGTCTTGTTTTAGAAATTTTACGTTTTGGATGTGGCATTTCTTATCCGTTTTTTTTATTGTTTAATTATTTAATTTATTCTTCAAATCTATAAGTGGTTGCCAGCGAGTATCAATCTTTTCGTCAACACATGAGCACTCTTTTTCATTAAGATTATTACCACACTTGAAACATAACCCTTTACAATCCTCTTTACACAATTTTTTCATAGGAACAGAAATCAAACAAAAATCATGAATATCTTTTGTTATGTCTATTTTATCACTCTCAACAGAAAGATAGACGAGATTAGAATCATCAATAGTGTTAATTTCTTTATTCTCGCCAAAAAGATAAACCATTTCATATTCAACTGCAATTTGTTGATCAAAATCTTCTGCACACCTATCACATTCAAAATGGGCACTGGTTTTAATACTCGTATCAAGGATAATCTGATGATGTGTTTTAGCTACTTTGCAAGTAACATCATAATTGCCTTTAAACGGTTCTTTTAAGTCGAGTTCTTCAACTTTCCCTTTCTGGTTTAAGTAGTGCTCGCCTTCACTTAAATTTGATATTTTTATAATCATAGGAAAAATTCTGCAAAAGTCTGGTAAATATAAAGAGTATCAACTCAATAGTCAATAAAACACCTCTTCAGATTATTAGGATTTTATAGAAATTCTTTTCACTCTAAACTATCAATAAGAATTAATCAATGTATTATTGCTCAGACTAATTCCCAAAATTTGAATTTGCATTTTTTTGTTTACTTAAAGAATTATCCATAATTTGTAAAGTTAAAAATTAAAACTTAATTATGCTATACGAAATCCTAATAAAAACGATTCTTGCAGTACTATCAGCTGTACTTGGCGGATATCTTGTTTTTTTAATAAAACTAAATCATCATAAACTTTGTTCACTAATTTCATTTTCCGCAGGGGCTTTATTCGGAGTTGCGGTATTTACTTTCCTTCCCGAAGCATTTGTGAAACTTGGGATTATTGAACTTGTATTAAGTCTTGTTAGTGGAATAGCTTTGTTTTGGATTATAAGTCATTACATAATTCATGTGTGTCCGGCTTGCTCTGCCTCCCACTTTGATGAACAAACAACAAAGAAATTTACGGAAATAGTAAAACTTCTATTCGGTGTTCTTGCATTTCATTCTTTTTTGGACGGAGTTGCAGTTTCAACTGAGGGGTTTCATTCGCATGGTGGGAATTCGGTTATAGCCGCAATAATAACACACAAATTTCCCGAAGGATTAGCTTTAGCCTCCCTAATGCTTGGAGCTGGTTACTCAAAGTTTAGAATTATGCGTGATGTTATATTGGTTGAATCTACTACGATTCTTGGTGGTTTATTCGGTGTAATTTTTCTAAATGATTATGTAACTCCATTTTGGCTAGGTATAATCGAAGCTCATATAGCCGGTGGATTTTTATTTCTCGCGATACATGCCATAATCGGTGAAGTATTTAAAAATCACAAATTACTTGTAACACTCTCTTTTATATCGGGAGCTTTAATTATAAGTTTAGTGGGATTTTTAGTCCACTAAAGGTAAAAACCCTTTTTATTGAAAATCGAAGTTCTTAATTTTGTATCTAACTGTTCGGAAAGGTGCTAGAGTGGTTGAATAGGACGGTCTCGAAAACCGTTGTGGGGGTAACCCTACCGAGGGTTCGAATCCCTCCCTTTCCGCTTAAAAATTTTTTGATATTTCTGACAATAGAGATAATACCAACTTCTGATAACTCTCTAAGTTAATATCATATCCGAGATATTGATTTTCTTTCTATCATTTTTTTTCTGAAATATACTAAATGCTTTGTACTCTTAACTTTAGCAGCATTTCGACGTTAAGATAAACATTTCTTTCAATCCAAATATTTGACAATAATTATTAGTAATTGTGAAGTATGGGATTCACAATGCACCTAAACAACTATTCATTACATTTACTCCATTCTCAAGTATAGTCTTTTCACCTTCCCCTTAAAACCGACTCAGTTCTTTTGGAAGAGTGTTTTGGACTGCCGATACCATTGTTTACTCGATTTTAACTTAACATTAATTGTCATTAATGTTGCTTTAGTCAATATATTTTAAATTATTTATTGACAGAGACAATCAATTCTATTATTTTTAATCATTACTTATTAAGTATTATTTAGACGATGAAGAAAAATAGTTTATTTAACCGTGAACATGATTACTCACTTCGCATAGCGGCACTTTTAGCTTCACTCGATAAAGAACAAATAATTAATGTTGATACCATCTCAAAAAAACTTCATCTCTCAAAAATTTTTACTGCAAGAATTATCCACAAGCTCAGGGTCGCAAATATTGCCGGTTCGATTCAGGGTAAGTATGGTGGTTTTTATTTTAAAGCAAATCCTGAAGAAATTTCTATTTGGGATGTTCTGAGTGCAATGGGATATAAGGTGAGACTAAACGATTGTATGGATGAAAACTTTGTCTGCGAATTAATGTTCGGATGCAAGTTTCATAATTTCTTTTTGGGACTTGAACAAAATATTTTCGAACAGTTAAAACAACAAAAAATTTCTGATTATGTATTCAGATTTACTAAATAACAAAATCATAAAACACACTAACGGGGTGACATAATGGATGCACTTGTCCTGGCGCGTTTGCAGTTTGCCGTAACAACTTCTTACCACTTTTTATTTGTTCCCATTACATTGGGACTTTCAATAGCCGTTGCGATTATGCAAACAGCATACTATCGTACCGGTAATGAGAATTATAAAAAAATGACAAAGTTTTGGGGAAAACTATTTCTGATTAACTTTGCGATTGGTGTTGTAACCGGTATCGTTCAAGAGTTTCAGTTCGGAATGAACTGGTCGCAATATTCAAGATTTATGGGAGATATTTTTGGCGCGCCTTTAGCAATCGAAGCATTACTCGCTTTCTTCATGGAATCAACTTTCATCGGTATTTGGATTTTCGGGTGGGATAGAATTTCGAAAAGATTACATCTTGCATCTATTTGGTTGGTTGCTATTGGCTCTAATCTGTCTGCAATTTGGATTTTGGCTGCAAATTCTTTTATGCAGCAACCGGTTGGTTATGCAATTAGGAACGGTAGAGCAGAAATGACCGACTTCTTCGCTTTAATTACCAATGGACACCTCTGGGTTCAATTTCCACACGTATTTTTTGGTGCGATAGCAACTGCAGGGTTTTTAATTATATCTATTAGCACATATCATCTTGTGAAAAAAGAAAAACACGACATATTTAAAAAGTCATTCAAGTTTGGTGCTGTTTATGCTTTACTCGGGTCTTTACTTGTGATTCTTGTTGGACATAACCAGGCTCAATATATGATAAAGATTCAACCAATGAAAATGGCGGCTGCCGAAGCACTTTGGGAAACTGAAAACCCCGCTGCTATGTCTTTATTCACCTTTGGTGATGAAACAAACAAAAAAGATCTATTTGCAATCAAAATTCCAGGTGGACTGAGTTTTCTAGCCTTTAATAAGTTTGATGGTGAGGTAAAAGGGATCAAACAACTACAATCCGAAGCTCAAGAAAAGTTTGGTGAAGGTGATTATGTTCCTCCTGTTGCTGTTTCGTATTGGACATTCAGAATTATGGTCGGAGCCGGATTCTTGATGTTATTAATTGCAGCAATAACTACTTTCAAGGCATTCAAACAAAGATATGAATTTAGTCCCTTCATGTATAAAATTGTTTTCTGGTCGATGTTGCTCCCGGTAATCGCAAATACGACTGGATGGTTATTTACCGAAATTGCACGGCAGCCATGGACTGTTTTCGGATTATTTCAAACTGCCGACTCAGTTTCGAATACAGTTTCAGCGGGTGAAGTTCTTTTTTCATTAATTTCTTATACACTGATTTACGCAATCTTAATGGTCATTATGATATCACTTATGAAAAAGTTTGCAAAAAGAACCGCCGAAGAAATTGATGTTGACGATCACAACTTTGAAGAAGACAAAATATTAAGTAAAGTATAGAGGAAATAAAATGGACTTAAATGTAATTTGGTTTATATTGATCACAGTACTCTTTATTGGATTTTTCTTTTTAGAAGGATTTGATTATGGAGTAGGAATACTCTTACCATTTCTCGGTAAGAAAGACAGAGAACGAAGAGCTATTATAAATTCCATTGGTACATTTTGGGATGGAAATGAAGTTTGGATGCTAACAGCAGGCGGAGCTATGTTTGCTGCTTTTCCAAACTGGTATGCAACTTTGTTTAGCGGCTTTTATCTTGCACTCGTGTTAATGCTGCTTGCATTAATTGCACGGGGTGTTGCATTTGAATATCGAAGTAAAAAAGACTCACCTGTTTGGCGTAATCGGTGGGATTGGGTTATATTCTTCGGAAGTTTTATTCCGGCACTTCTATGGGGTGTAGCTATTGCAAACCTGATTAGAGGTGTACCGATCGATCAAGATATGAATTACACCGGTAATTTTTTTACTCTGCTTAATCCTTACGCAATAGTTGGTGGATTAACATCCCTTTCTCTTTTTACACTCCACGGTTCTGTTTTCTTGTCACTTAAATTAACTGACAATTTATTGGATAGAGCTAGAAAAACTGCCGACAAACTCTGGTTACCAACTACATCACTTTTATTTATCTATGTAGTATTCGGTTACTTTGATACCGATATGTTTTCCAAACTTGGAGTAAATCCGGGAGTAATTCCAATAATTGCAGGTATAGCAATAGTTTCTGTAGGATACTTTTTGAAAATTAAAAGAGAAGGCTGGGCATTTGTAATGACGGGAATTACAATTGCATTTTCAACCATTACAATTTTCATGGGATTATTCCCACGTGTTATGGTTTCAAGTACGAATGCTGATTATAGTTTAACAATCTATAATGCTTCTTCTAGCCCTTATACTTTAAAAGTAATGAGTATTATTGCATTGATATTTGTACCTATAGTTTTAGGATATCAGGCTTGGTCATATTGGATTTTTAGAAAGAGAGTTTCA
>JAGUXE010000142.1 GCA_020061995.1 Ignavibacteriales bacterium
AATAACTAATTTGTTATTGTAACTGCATACCTAAAAACCGTTGAAACGGTTTGGATTTTTTTTGTTCTTTTATTACCAACGGCTGAAGCCGTTGGTTAACAGATAAAGGCTTAAACAACTATATCAATCGTATTCAACTAACAAATAATCCGGTAATGCTAACCGGTGGCATCCATTGGAGAATAAAAAAACCAAGCACACAATTTTTCTGTAGATCGAGATTCATCTCGACACGCTGCCGCAAGAGGAAATTCCTTAGCGAAACATTGCCATCTTAGCGGTTTGCTTTTTTTTACCGCCAAGCGCGCCAAGAAACGCAAAGAGATTGTTTCTTCTACTTTCCCTTTGTGCCCCTTGTCAATTAATAGAATTTTTTGTTATTTTAAGATGCCGTTTTATAAACGATAGCTTAAGCTTGTTATTATTGTGTTTTAACGATTCAATTACTGCTGCCTGTTAACTTCAACAAGAAACGAAGGGGATGCGTAGGGGATCTTTTTAATTGGGGATGGGGATGATCAATAAAATTACTGTTCAAAGCAAGTCTAATGACAACTCCGAAGACTTGAATAAAAACTGCACCGAACACCTTCTCACTTTACCCTCAAATTGGTGGTCATCTCAAAACAGTTACGAACATTTAACTAACCACAACAATCCCCCTTTACAACTTATTAAACCAAATGAAAAAAAATCTATAGCAGATTACGATCTACCTTATATAAAAGGATGGGATGTAAAAGATGGCGACTATCGTGTAAAAATTGATGAACCCGAACGTGATTTTAAAAAAGAAAAAATAAATTTTAAGTACAAAATGTTTATCGCTGCAATAGCGGTAACATTTATAACGATATGGATAGTCTCAACAGTTGTATCTAATATAGCTGTGGTTAGATAAGAGAGAAATTTATTCAATCATTAATTAAAATAGGTGAAATATGAAAAAATTAATTACAATCCTTTTCTTGCTTGTACAATTAGGGTATGGGCAGTTAAGTGGAACATTTACTATTGGTGGTGGTGGTGATTATGATTCACTTGGGGCCGCAATAAATGCTTTAAATACATCCGGGATTAATGGGGCTGTTACCATGTATTTTTTAGATGGAACCCACAATATAGGTGCAAACGTAGCTTTAGGCTGTACAGGGACAAGTTCAACAAATACTATAACCTTTAAACCGGCAATCGGAGCAACCGTAATAATTAATTTTTTAGACGGAACCACTACGGCGAGTATCGATGGACATTGGGTGATTGGTTCTCCCAATGCTTTAAACAGCAATTTAATTGCAACAAATTATGTTACAATAGATGGTTCAAATACTAATAACGGAACCTCTAAAGATATGACAATAAATGGTCCTGTAACCAGTTTACAACGTTCTGTGTTTAGGGTATATGGAAATAATGATAATATTACCATTAAGAACTGTATTATAATTAATAACAGCTCTTCATCTTCGTCAACTACTCCCATAATGCTTACAGATTACACCACATTAGCACCAGATAACTTTTTAGCAGAAAATAATACTTTGGTTGGTAATTCTGGGAATGGTGCTTTAGGATTTCAAGCAAGTGTATCTGGTTCACCGACCGCTCTGATGAATGGAATCAAAGTAAGAAACAATATAATCACAGCTAGGGCTACTCGGGCGATAATGTTTAACTATGTGAGTTCTGGGGAGATAAGTGGAAATACTATTACACATGACTGTCAATTAGGAACGGGGGCAGCTGCAACGATTTATCTAACAACTGGTGGTTCGGGCGTGGCGGGAACATTTGATGTTTTTAGTAATAAAATTACGCAAATGAAAACATGGAATACTGCTGCCGGTCCTTCTGCAAGTAATGGTATTATAGGGATTGATAATGCGCTCGCTACTCCAAAGATTGTTAATATTTTTAATAACTTCGTTTCTGGTTTTCAAATTAACAATGCTTCCGTTCAAGGCGTTAAGGTATATGGTGTAAGGCATTCATCATCTAGCATATCAATTATATATGGCAACACAATCTACATTCCAGAATTAACTAATATGACTAGTGAATTAAATAGTTATATATCAGGTATTGCTTTTGCAACTGCGGCTTCAACGGAGGCTTCTCCAACTGGGACAATGATATGTAAAAACAATATTATTTTAATGAATGAAACATCCATGAAGGTATATGGTATAAGAAGGGTTGGATCAAGTGGTACATTCTATAGTGATTTTAATAATATTTATTATACTCCATTAAATTTAGCGGGGAATATTGGATATTGGAATTCTAGCGACCAACAATCTTTCACTGATTGGAAAAACAATTCTAGCAAGGATACCAACTCCGTTTCTAAAATAGTATATTTTGTAAGTTCAACCGACTTACACCTAACTGGGCAATCAGTCGGAGATTATGAACTTGCCGGAACACCGATTGCCGGTTACACAACCGATATCGACGGACAAACCCGTAGCACAACTTATCCATATATGGGTGCAGACGAAAACACAAATGTAGTGCTGGCAGCATCATATAAACGCCCGGTAGATGGTGATGCAGCAGATTGGACAGGAACAGCATCGGGAACATTACATGCAAATGTAGTGAGTGATGAGGAAGCAATTTATACCGGAGAATCTGGAGATTCAAGAACTGATCAGCATGGTGGTGATTTAAATGGCGATTATAACAATGATATAACAGAATTTCGGTTTACACGAGATAACAGTTATCTATATTTCATGGTTAAATTCAGAGATCTAGTTAGTTTAGATAGACCTTACATTGCTATAGGTATCGATGCAAACCAGAGTGACGATACCCCGGTTTGGTTGGGAGATGATTCCCCGGTGGTTTTATCACCAGCCACAAATCGTGCTTGGGAAAGACAACTTGCTATTCACGCTACAACTTCTGGTGTGTTAAATATTGAAATGTTTGCAGATGACGGCAGCAATTGGTATGCACCACTTTCAAATTATCAGGTTTCTGGGAGTACAGGTAATAATGTGATTGAATTTAGAGTTGCGTTGCATGATTTGGGTATTACCTCAAGCACAACTCTTAATTTAGCAGTTGCTACATTTAATAATAACACTGTTGGATATAACAATGTGGTAGATGCAACCACCGGCTCGTTTATAGATGTTGTTACACCGGGTTATTCAGGAAGTAATAATGCATGGTTCAGAGCAGGAGAATCAAATACTGCTTTAAATGGTAATGTTTCCTGGAACCAATCTTTAAGCCCCCTTCCTGTCGAACTAACCTCGTTCAATGCAAATGCATTAGGTAAAGATGTTAAACTTAATTGGTCAACATCAACTGAAGTAAACAGCTATCAATTTGTTGTTGAAAAAAGCGAGAATAATGGTTGGAATGCAATTGGTTCAGTTAATGCTGCGGGTAACAGTAATTCACCAAAAGTCTATTCATTTACGGATAACAACCTACAGCCGGGCAAATATCAATACAGATTAAAAATGATTGATAACGACGGAAGTTACGAATACAGCAGTAGTGTTGAAGTCGATATCGAAATTCCAAAAGAATTTGCGTTAATGCAAAACTATCCCAATCCGTTTAATCCTGTAACCAATATTAATTATACCATTCCTGTGGATAGCAAAGTAATGTTGGTAATTTATTCTATTAGCGGTGAAAAGGTAGCTGAGCTAGTTAATGAATCACAAGCTGCAGGGAACTACTCAATTCCGTTTAACGCATCAAATTTAGCAAGCGGAACTTATGTTTATCGTTTAATTGCAAATGACTTTGTTCAAACAAAGAAGATGTTGTTAATCAAGTAATTTCTTTGCTTTCTTGTTATTGCATTTTAGGGAGACGGTTAATCGTCTCCCTTTTTTATAAACAAATTTTTTATACCTATTAAACACTAATAATTTACCAATACAAATGTCACATCAAAAACCCGGCAGTTTAACTAAACTATTAATTTTAATTTTCATAATTGGAAGTGTTTTCATTTTTCCGCAAAATGAAAAATCAATACATCAAATTGAGTCGGAGCTTTATTCAAAACATCCCGAGTTGATCGAAAAACCGGGTTTTCAGAAACCTTCACCAATATATAATTATGATGATGTAAAGTCTCTTTCTCATTCGATATATGGTTTTCACCCTTATTGGATAAGTGATGCAACAGCATCGGCTTATTATTACAGCTTGTTAACAACTGTTGCTTACTTCAGCGCCGAGGTAGACAACTCTCTTTCAACAACCGGAGGTTTTTCAACAACAAGAGGTTGGTCAACTACACAAGTTGTTAACTACTGCAAACGCAACGGAGTGAAAATTCATCTTACTATAACAATGTTTTCAAACCATGACCGTGTTCTCTCTAACTCTACTTATCGGACAAACCTCGCAAACAATATTCTAACTCAAGTTCAATTAAGATCTGCTGATGGGGCAAATATAGATTTTGAATCTGTTGCATTGGCTCAAAAAGATAATTACCGACTATTTATTAAAGAACTCGGGGACTTATTAAAACTAAACAGTCTTGAATTAGTAGTAGAGCTTCCGGCCGTTGATTGGAGCGGTATTTATGATAATACTTTTTTTACAACTGTTAATAGTGTGGTTGATAAATATTTTCTAATGGCTTATGATTATTATTGGAAAGGGAGCAGTACGGCAGGACCGGTTTCTCCTTTAACTACAGGAACATCAATTCGACACGTTACACGCAGTATAGATGCATATACAAATGCAGGGGTTCCTGCATCTAAATTAATAACCGGGTTAAATTATTATGGATATGAATGGCCTGTTACAAGTAGTGCAAGAATGGCTTCCACAACAGGGGATGGAGTAACCAAAACATTCAGCCAAATAAAAACAGCACTATCCGGGATACCTGCAGAAGATAAATTTTTTGATGAAACATATAGTTCCCCCTGGTATAGGTACCAAAACAGCGGGCAGTGGTATCAAACGTGGTATGATGATTCTTTAAGTCTATCATTAAAATATGATGCCGTTAAAGCCAAGGGATGTGCCGGGACAGGAATGTGGGCTTTAAGTTATGATGGCTCTAACACTAATCTTTGGGGTTCGCTTAAAAACTCATTTGCATCAACGTCTAATTTATCTAATTCTATTCTTGCTGATTACGAAATTGATGTAGGAACTTTCGTTACATCTCCTACTTATAGCGGTTCTACAGCAGGAATATCAAAATTTTCAACCTCTGCAAGAAGCGTTGAACAATCTTATAACGGTTGGGCTTCTTTAAAAGTAATTCTAAAAGATAGTTCATCTTTCTCTACTAACTGGACGGTACGGTTGTTATCCGGTGCAGGTACACCATCAAACAATTCAACTCTTGGGGCGACAGGTTATATCGGTCTATGGTTAAAAACATCATCTGCTCCATCCGGGGCTCAAATAGCTATCACCCTTGATGATGCAGCCGGAGGAACTGAGCTTTCACCTAAAAGAAATCTATCTAATAACAATGAGTGGACTTTGTACGAATGGAATTTACAGGAAAGTGGCTGGTCAAGTTTTTCCGGTGGGAACGGTATAGTCAATGGACCGACGGTTACACTTGATGCAATTATGTTTTATGCTGCAAATAACTCTCCTGATTGGACATTTTTTCTAGATGACGTCAGTTATAATTCAAACAGTTCTCTTCCTGTACATTTCAATTCTTTTACCGCATATAACAGAGAAAATTCAATTATTTTAAAGTGGCAAACTGCTACAGAAGTTAACAACTTCGGCTTCGATGTAGAGCGAACTTCAGTTCGCTTAAGTGATTGGGAGAAGATTGGTTTTGTTGCAGGTAATGGCAACAGCAACTCTCCTAAAGAATACTCGTTCGCAGATAATTCATTAAACAATTCAGGTAAATATTTTTATCGCTTAAAACAAGTTGATAATGATGGCTCTTATGAATATTCATCCGTTGTAGAAGTTGATTATAATCCGGTTATTACATTTGAGTTAGCTCAAAACTATCCTAATCCTTTTAATCCTTCTACATCAATTAGTTATTCAATTCCGAATGCAGAATTTGTAAGCATTATAGTATTCAGTATACTTGGTGAAGAGGTTGCAACATTATTTAATGGATATATGGAGGCAGGTAAACATACACTCACATTTGATGCAAGTAAACTCAGCAGCGGAATGTATCTATACAAAATAACCGCAGGCAACTTTACACAAGTTAAAAAGATGTTATTGGCTAAGTAAAAGTTGTTAAGTAATTAATAACAAAAGGCTGTCTCCAAAAGGCAGCCTTTTTTATTTTCTGTGGGTCGAGATTTATCTCGACACTCAAGCCGCAAGAGGTTACCACTTTGCGAAACTTTGCGTCCTTAGCGGTTTGTTTTTTTTAACCGCCAAGTGCGCCAAGAAACGCAAAGATTAATTTCAGATAATCTCATAAGCTGATTGGGTTTCCCTTTATGCCGTAGGTTAATTTATTGCTGTTATTAATCTTCTATTGTCTCTGTTCTACATTAACCAACGAACTCGTGCTAATATGACCAGATCACATTAACCAATGGCTTTAGCCATTGGATTAAAGCAAACTAACTCAACCCACATCAACGGTTTCAACCGTTTTATCCCGAGTAATTTAATCACCAAAACGATTAAGGTTACACTGTAGATTAAGCTCCTTTTTTCTACTTCGTCTATTGTGATAATAACTATACATTATTTATGTTTACTATAATTATTAAGGAGGTTGAATGTCCGTTAGATCTTTCACAAAGATTTGGCTTCATATTATCTGGGCAACTCATAATCGCGATAAACTTCTAATTGATA
>JAGUXE010000202.1 GCA_020061995.1 Ignavibacteriales bacterium
ATTTTTTTTTTGCTTCATCGATTCAGTAAAAGAAAAAACCATAGATTCTCCACGTTGGAATTGAGTAACTCCAAACACGTTAGAGAATCCGAATTCATAATCAATTAGGGATGATGTAAGTTGTCCATCTGTTCCTTTAACAATTTGCCATTTTTTTAAAGGATAAACCTCTCCAAAAATATTTAATGAATGTGGGACTTTTATTCCGCTGATTAATAGTAAAAAACAAAGAACACAAAAAAGTAATATTCCAAAAATTACTTTACTTTCATTTTTTTTCATTTAAACCCCTGACCAAACCTACTCGGATTGATCCTCGCTTAATAAATAGAACAAATATCTATTTTAAATATATCATTTTCCAACACCGCAAAAAACAGTCACGACTATTAAATGTGAATCGGTGATTGAAAACACTTGTCTATTTAATTTCTTTATGGTCATCTATTTCATCAACACGAATTTCTTGTATGAGTTAAATTCATTCAAACGTAATTCATAGATATAAACACCACTGGCAAGTTTTCCTGCGTTAAAATCAATAGTGTAACTTCCCGATCTTTTTATTTCATTTACTAAAGTTGCAACCTCTTCTCCCAAAATATTATAAACCTTTAATGAGACTAGTCCGGCTTCCGGTATTTGATATTTTATTGTTGTAACCGGATTAAAAGGATTTGGATAATTCTGGAATAGTTCAAAATTTTTAACATTATTGATTTGTTCATTTTCAACTCCCAATGGAAATTCACCGAAGTTGCTTTTGTAAAAACTTCGAACATAACTTGCAATTCTTCTTGCTTCGTAAAATGAACTAAAAGGATCATCCTTTCTGCCTACGAGTAATGCACCCATAATTTCAACAGGTTCGTTTTGGTAGAGTGTGAAAGGACCTACATTTAGAACTGTCCGTTGATCCATTCCTATAGTATTTATCCAACCATAATTTGTCACCGGATTTCCTGAATAAAGAAATAATGGATTAATTTCTGTACAATTTACTCCACTAACAGTCCCATAAGACCAATTACATGGATTAATCAAATCACCAA
Source organism: Ignavibacteriales bacterium (assembly GCA_020061995.1). The sequence goes on from JAGUXE010000202.1 coordinate 1,053, forward strand.
ACTTATTTCTACCCAACATGTAATACCGGGCTTGTTCTTTTGTTGAGGGATCACCTTGAGTTGGATGGCTTGACATATTATGCATAAATGAACTCATGTTCATGTTTTTGGCACCCGGATAAATTTTTATCCCCAGCTCTTTCCCTCGCCGTGAATATGCAGTGTCTAACGGAATGTCAATTCCATCATCATATAAACCATTATTGTTATTATCAATAAATGTCTCCCCGGGAACATATGAAACCGGTCCTTGAAGCATTGTTGTAAGTACAGTCGGGGCAGCATTACCAAAGTCATTATCCGGTGCATTATGATATACAAATCCGGCATTTAATATAGTATCCGAACCGACGAGGTCATCAATATATTCACCAACATCCTGATCAGCCCAAAAACTGAAATAGACTGAATCCATTACAGATGCTATAATTCCCTTATTAATAATTCTATAACGAACAAAGATTGTATTATTTAAAGTATTTACAGATGAATCACTATAAGCAAAAACAGTTTGTTGTACTTCAATTCCTTGAGGTTCAACATCATTGAATCTTCTCAAATCACTTGGTACATTATCATTATAAACGCAGAAGGTTGTAACATCTCCAAGTATATCCGGTTTATCTTCGTTCGTGTCCCAAATTCCATTATTATTATAATCGATGGGATTATATATACCGTCATTATTTCCATCATAAAAATTAGCACCTTGAATAACTGCAGGTTTCCATTGCTGCCATGATTCACCAAATGCAGAATCATCTTTTGCGACTATATAAATTATATTTTTGGGATTAGTTGCGTAGCTGCCTACTACTCCAGGTTCATAATCTTGAACTCTTGATGCTGTAGCAACTGCATTAGACCACATATTTGAATTACTATAACCAGACAAATAAAATCCTGCTGAAAAGAAAACAACATGGCCATCATATCTACCCCCATCAACACCATCGATGACTATATCAGCCATTACCCCGGCATTAGATATTGGCATTTTAAATCGATTGACATCAATTAAAAATTTGTCTGTTGAAAATTCTAGAGGTATGAGAATTGAACCAACATCATGAAGAACTGTTTGACTATCAGTATCTGTAGCTTTCACAGAACAATTAAGGACGTCACCCATTTCTAAACCCGGGAAATGAATTCCGTAAATTTTGTCATTAGCTAGTGAATCATTGTGAAAACCGTCATCAAACATTAATAACGAATCTTTAGGTTGGTTGTTATGTGAATAAATTAATTTAACATTGCTTATAGCTAAATCATCATCAATAAATGCCTTAATAAAACCTATTGAAGGGACTGTATCTGTGCGTGAAAGAATTGCACGATAAACATGCGGCGGAGTAGTAACATCGTTGCTTTCTCCCGCAATACCATACCAGATTTTTGTAAAATTAGGATAATAGATTTGTGAAACTGAACTCCTCTTCGAAATAAACGAGACGAACGGTTTATTATTGAAAAGATGAAGATGAGGTTTACCATCGTATCCTTTGTAGGTTGTAAATTTTTGCGGTTCCGACCAAACCCAACCACCGTCAGTCGATGAAATGTACTCGATTTCATTATTAAAAAATCCATTAAACGGCGTAGTTGTTGGAAAGTCATAAACTAATGTTATTATATTTGAATTATTAGCGATTGCTTTAAATGATATAACTGAACTTGGTATCGAGAGTACAGGTTGATCAAATAGAGTCCAGCTAATTCCATAATCGGGGGATGAAATTGAATATACTCGATTTACTGAATTTTCCTTTTTCATAAAGAATAGCATTTCATTCCCCCCACCCAGTGAGACAAGTGAAGGATAAAATGAATTCGTGCTAAGTACCGATTCCTCACTCCATGTGATCCCGTTGTCCGTACTTTTTATTCTATAAATTGTTGAACTTGGAATAGTTCCACGAATATAAAGGACATACATATCTCCATTAGTTGAAAAGCTTGTAATCGGTGCAGTTGATTGAAGTCTTTGTAAAGAAGTATTTCCGGTAGGAAGCCCAGTTGGAACAGACCATGTTTCTCCATAGTCGTCAGAATATTTCATCTGAATTGTGTTAAGTTTAATTAAAAGAAAAACTCTTCCTGAAAGAGATGCTGCTGCATCAATAATAACATTTGAATCCTGCTGTGTATGTTGAAGAATAAAACTTGGGTCGCTCCAACTCCCACCATTATCGGTGCTTTTAGAAAAATATATTTTATTTGACTCTGTCCAAAACTGAAACAGAGTTCCATTTGGAGTTGAAGTTGTAACTGTATTATAATAAATCGTTTGTTGTTTAGAATGAGGAAACAACTTGATAGTCGATATCTGGCAGTATGAAATTGTTTGCAGTAAAAGGAGAATTAAAAGAATTTGTTTCATTTTGAACCCCTTCAATTAAGTAACCATTCTTCTTAACAATTTACAATTAAATCGATTCTTAAGAAGATTAGTAAAATAAAGTTAATTAATCACTCAATAAATATCATTTGAATAAGTTGAATTTAATAAGCCGGGGTTTTACTCTTCCGGCTTAATCTAAAGTCTGCATATAAATCTATTTTAAAACTATCATTTTTTTGTTTGATACACCCATATCCGTTGTTATACAATAGAAATAAACTCCACTTGTTAAATGCGAAGCATCAAAAGATTTTGAATACTTCCCTTCTGACTGGTATTCATTTACTAATGTAGTAACTTCTTCACCGAGTATATTCATAACTACTAATTTAACATTCGTAGCTTTTGGTAATGAATATGAAATAACCGTAGCAGGATTAAATGGATTAGGATAATTTTGGTAAAGTTCAAAATTGTTTAATTTCTCAGAAGATTCATTTTCTGCCGATAAAGGAAATTCACCGAAGTTGCTCTTATAAAAGCTTCGAACATAACTTGTAATTCTTCTTGCCTCGTAAAATGAACTGAAAGGATCATCTTTTCTTCCTACAAGCAGTGCTCCGATAATATCTACCGGTTCATTTTGTTTTAATGTGAAAGGACCGGTGTTCACCATTGTTCTTTGATCTGTTCCCATAGTGTTAAGCCAGCCTGTATTTGCTGCGGGATTACCTGAATACATAAACACGGGATTTACTAATGAACAATTTACTCCGGTCACGCTACCGAATGGCCACATACATGGATCAATTGAGGTTCCATATTTAGTTTCACCTAACAAATAACTTCTTGCTTCAAAACTTGTGTTGGGGTCTCCTTGAGTAGGGTGACTCGACATGTAATGTATAAATGAAGACATATTTTGATTACGCGCACCGGGCAAAATTTCAATTCCTCGAAGAATTCCTTTTCTATTATACGCAGTATCAATAGGTGTATCTATTCCTTCATCATAAATACCGTTACTGTTATTATCGACAAAAGTTTCCCCTGATTTATAATAATAAGGTCCTTGCAATATTGATGCAATTACAGTCGGAGCCGCATCACCAAATTCATTATCAGGAGCTTTGTGATAAATATATCCGGCATTTAAAATTGTATCACAACCGACAAGATCATCATTGAAATCTCCAACATCCGGGTCAGACCAAAATGAAAAGTAAACAGAATCCATAATAGACGAGACAGTTCCCCTATTTACAATTTTATATCGAATGAAAACTGTATTATTCAAAGTACTTTGCGAGGAATCTGAATATGCAAAAATGGTTTGACGAATTTCAATCCCCTTTGGGGTTACATCATGAAATCTTCTTAAGCTGGTATCAACTCCATCATTGTAAACACAATAAGTTGTAATATCTCCTAATATATCGGGTCTATCTTCAGTTGGGTCCCAAATACCATTTGAGTTAAGATCAACAGGGTTGTAGATACCGTCATTATTTCCATCATAAAAATCAGCTCCGATATCCACTGCATCTTTCCATTCTTGCCATATATACCCAAATGCTGGATCGGATATCGAAACAGTGTAGACTAAATTTCTTGGATCACTTGGCAATGTATTAACCTGCCCTTTAAGATAATCTTGAAGACGTGATGCAGAAGCGTTGGCGTTTGTCCACATCATACCATTTGAATAACCCGATAAGAATAATCCCGCTGAAAAGAAGACCGACTTACTATCGTACCTTCCTCCTTGAACACCATTAAAAAAAACATCAGCTATAACACCTGAATTCTCAATTGGTAATTTTAATCTGTTAACATCAATTAAAAAAGTTTCTGAAGCATTAGCCGGAAAGTTATTTTGTTGGTTTTTATTCGTCTCTTTAGTTTTTTGGGCTACACTTAACGAAGTAAATATAATAATTAGAAAAATTAAATTGTTCATCTCCCTACTCCCAAGTTATGTTTATATACAACACAAATATCGAAAAAAAAAAATGAGACGCACAAGAAATTTCGAATGAAAATATCATTATAAATTTATTGGATTAAAAGGTAGCTAATAAATTGAATAGATTCAAGAAACTGAAAGAAAGGGAATAAAAAAAACCGGAAAGCAGTCACCTTCCGGTTTAAAATAAAATAAGCAACTGGATGAAATTATTTTATCAAAATCATTTTTTTGCTAATCGTTCCGAAATCTGAAGTTAGAGTGTAGAAATAAACACCACTTGTAAAATTAGAAGCATTAAAAGATTTTGAATATTTCCCGGCGGATTGATATTCATTAACTAATGTAGCAACTTCTTCTCCAAGAGTATTCATTACTACTAATTTAACATTTGAATCTTTTGGCAAACTATATGAAATCAGTGTTGAAGGGTTAAATGGATTTGGATAATTTTGTATTAGTTCATAAGAATTTAAAGAAGAAGAATTATCATTAACACCAACAGGAGTCATATATTTAAATTTGTAAACACTTCTTGAACCACCATCGGCTACATAAGCTGTTTTACCATCAAATGAAAGCGCCACATCTGAAGGTGCTGTCATCGGTGCTCCTTCTGCATTAGGATTTGTGCTTGAAAACTGTCCCGGTAATTCATCAACATTTTGAGCAAAAGAACCAATCATTGTATAACTTCTAACCCAACGTCTTGTTGAATCTGTTCCGGCTACCCAAAGGTTTCCATCTTTATCGACATCAATTCCATAAGGAATAGAACGGTCAAATGAAAGTTCACTTGCAGGATCAAGAACTCTTGTACCGGTATATGCACCGGCAGCAGTCTGTGTACCGCCACTCCATATTGCAATTCCACCAGTTCCTGATGCTGCATCATAAGAGTTTCTTGTAGTGAAGAAAACTGTTTCTGGATTACTATAATCGCCATCACGTTGAACAGCAACATCGCGGATTACATCGATACCTGCATTATGATTTCCACCCGGTTCTTGATTACTTTCTCCTGCCCATGAACCATAAGCGGGAGTTGCATTGGTTCTGTTAAAATTGTAAAATCTTGCTCTGGGACCTGGGACAGCAGCACCTGCCGAAACACCTGATATAACCATTGTATCTTTTGTTACTGCTAAACCATTGATGTAAGTTCCATATCCACCACCAGTAATGTAGAAACCAAATTTTTCGACATTATTAGTATCACCATCAAAATAGAGATATTGAGAAGATACAGTATTTGGTTTTGATCTGGGATAAGGGACATTTGAATTTACGAAAAGAACTGTACCTATTGTAGATATACCTCTGATAGCACCGATATTTCCGGTAAGTGTATCTGAATCTCCATTTGCATCATAATCAATCCATTTAATCAAAGCAGTATCATTAGTATCAGCATAAAAAATAGCGTTAGCAGCTGCTAAAGTAGTCGCTTTTGAAGACGCGACATAAACACGTCCGTTTCCATCAACCGTAATTAGGAATGGTCGTGCATGTGCTGTATCTGCATCAGGGAAGTTTAATTTACCCATATATTTCCATTCAGGAGTTTGTCCATATAAAGAAATAAAAGAGATAAAAATAATTGTAAAAAATTGTAGACTTCGAGTCATATTTAGCCCCATAATATTGTAATTGTTTCGTTATTTGATGTTCAAAGTTAAATAATTAAAGCAGACAAACCAATACACAAATGTTTGATGACATTTTTATCATTTGAAATAATATCTGAAACCTAATCCGGCTTCAATATCGAGCTCGGTTGATGGAACAAGATTAAAAACCGGGACAACCTCAAAGAAAAGATCAATTGGGATTTGCATAGGGAAATATGTAACGCCCAGAACACCTCTTACTCCTAATCTGCTAGAACTTTCGGGTCGTATTTTCAATCTTCCACCTAAGCCATAATAAATCGGGACTTTGGCATCTACCTTAATCACATTTTCATTATGCCAGAGATAATCGGCATGAAAATTTGTAGCGTTATTTATTCCGGAGAATGAATAACCCATACCAAAATCAACAGCATTGGATTCCGAAATCCAATATTTTCCGCTAAAACCTGAAGGTGAACCGAGGATGATTCCAAGTCCAAATTCTTTCTGTTGAGGGTATGTGTCAATTATTAAAAATATGGCTAAAGGTATTACAAAGAGAATATTTCTCATTTTTTCTTCCAAAAATTCATGTTAATAATTGGCATGAAGTAAATTATTTTCTTCAAGCCAATCTGCGATTTTATTAGTGGCTATTAAAATATCATTATTTGAAATATCAATCTCAAAAACCGGAAGTTTTGATTTTCGTACCATCTCTCTCATTACATTTTGATCCCTAATGAAAAACTCCATATTATCATATTGCGAAGGATTTCCTGAAACTTTTAATCTTTCGCTGCGAGCATTCTCGAAAGAATCTTCCTGCCGATATAAAAAGACGATACAAAATCCGATTTTTTTTAGACGTTCTTCAATCCAATCAAAATCATAATCTTTTTTATAAGTTTGGAATTGATACATTTTTGTTGAGATATGAAATCGGTCTATTATCCAAGAATAATACTTTTGAAGTTCTAATACACGTAACCATGCATCGTATGTCTCCATAGCCATTGCTTCTTCTTGCGGCTCAAAATTTATTAAACCTCTTCCCCATGGATAATTTGTGAAGGCACACCACTCACCTGAAATTAATGGTGAATGATAACGGTATTTCCGTGGTCCAACAACTTTTGGATGTTGATTTAATTCAAAAGCTATTTCTGTTTTGAATGTTAGTCGTGTCCCTTCCAGAATTATCTTAGGACAAAGTTTCTTCCCCATAGTTTACCTTAATAATAAAGGTCATAAATATATCTGATTCAATCATGACAGACAATTTAACCTCTTTAAAAATGACTTTTATTCAGAAAACTTTTTAAATACTACCGTTGTATTATGTCCACCAAATCCAAAAGCATTACTCATAGCAATATCAACATTTCGATTCTGGGGTTTATTGAAAGTATAATTAAGATCACAATCAGGATCAGGTGTTGAGAAATTAATTGTTGGAGGAACTACATCATTCTTTAAAGCTAAGATTGATGCTATAGCTTCAACTGCTCCGGCAGCTCCGAGAAGATGCCCTGTCATACTTTTTGTTGACGAAACATTTAACTTATAGGCATGTTCACCAAAAACATTTTTAATTGATTTTGTTTCGGCAATATCGCCTAAACCGGTAGAAGTACCATGCATATTTATATAATCAACATCGGTTGTGCTAATGTTAGCTGTCTTAAGCGCCATTTGCATGGCCAACCGCGCTCCCTTACCTTCAGGCTCCGGTGCAGTAATATGATGAGCATCTGCAGACAAACCAACTCCAATTATTTCAGCATAAATTTTTGCACCGCGATTTTTAGCATGTTCTAATTCTTCCAGAAATAATGCCCCGGCACCTTCACCCATAACAAAACCATCCCTTGTTAAGTCAAATGGTCGGCTTGCAGTTTCAGGTGAATCGTTTCTTGTTGATAGTGCTCTGGCTGAATTAAAACCTGCCATACCGATCTCACAAATACTCGCTTCGCTCCCACCGCTCAGTATTGCATCTGCTAGTCCCTGTTTAATAATCAAATATGAATCGATTATGTTATTATTTGCAGTGGCACAAGCGGAAACTATACAATAGTTTGGACCTCTAAAACCGTATTGAATCGAAATTTGCCCGGCGGCTATATCCGGTATTAACATGGGTATAAAGAAAGGTGAAACACGAGCCGGTCCGTGATTATGATTAGTCATCGCCTGGTCATAAAAAGTCTGAATACCTCCAATTCCACTTCCGTAAATAACACCAATTCTTTCTCGAGATTCTTCAGACATAATTGAAGGGTCAAGTCCCGCATCTTTTAACACCATTGATGCTGATGCAAGTGCATATTGGCTATAAAGATCAAGCCTACGCGCAGTTTTTTTCTCCATATAATTAGTCGCATCAAATCCTTTCAATTCACAAGCAAACTTTGTTTCCACTTTCGAATTATCAAAAGATTTTATTAGAGCAGCCCCGCTTACTCCATTCATCATACTATTCCAAAATTCTTCAACTGTTAATCCAATGGGGGTTAAAGCTGCCATTCCTGTAACAACAACTCTTCTATTTTGCTGAGACATTATTCAATCCTCTTTTGTTTTTGTAATTTCTTTGATTTTGTAATTAGACAAATCTAATCAATCAAGTATTGTAAATTTAAATAAAAAAAATCTTTTTCCACGCAGAATTTGATTAGCGGAAGATAGACTAAACAAAGTTAAGTGACTCAAGATAAATTTGCATTATCATTCATAAACTTTTCTTATTTTTTACATACAATTAATTAATAACTAAGTGAAGCAACAAAATTGAAAATCGATGATAAAGGTAGAAGTGTAGCAGTTTTTATCGGGATATTTTCAGGCTTGATAAGCCTGATATTTTTCCCGGCATTATTCAAATCTGTCATGAGTAATTTGATCTATGAGGGGAAATATTTCACTGAATGGAATATAATATATCTTGATACTTCCATAGAAATAGTTAAAGAGATAAACCCATTGATAATATTGATTTTATTGTTCTCCCCTGCCATATTCAGCATGTTTGCTATTGAAATTTCCGGAATATATATAAAGTTGAGAAAAGATTTTTTTTCAAAAACAATTGGTATTTTATTTCAGCTGATACAAATTACATATATTTTAATTTTGATTATTTATTTTGCGTTGAATGGAATATTTAATCTTGTTCCCGAAAGTGAGGTCTCACAATTCTTGGTTATTTTAGACTTCAGTTTTGAAAAAAAGATGATCTCACTTTTTGTAACTATATTAATTCCATTCACCTATACAAGTTTTGCTCTCAACCGCATTAAAAATTATATTAGCGAAAGCAAAAAAGAATCATAAGGAGATAAATGCAGTCAGTTAAAAATAAACTAGTTTTAATTACAGGAGCAACAGCCGGAATTGGGAAAGCTTGCGCCACCATCTTCGCACAAAACGGAGCCAATTTAATTCTCCTTGCACGAAGAGAAAATCTACTCAATGAGCTTCAGCAAAGCTTACATTCTGAATTTGGTGTAAGAGTAATTACTCTTGTATGCGATATTAGAAATTCATCGGAAGTAAAAAAATCATTTGCTTCTCTTTCGGAGGCAGATAGAAAAATTGATATACTGATTAATAATGCAGGAATGGCAAGGGGAATTGACAAGCTACAGGATGGTTTAATTGAGAATTGGGATGAAATGATTGATACCAACCTGAAGGGTTTGCTTTACATAACGCGAGAAGTTGTTCCTTTTATGATTGAATTCAAAAAAGGGATAGCACATATAATTAATCTTGGATCGACTGCCGGACACGAAGTTTATCCCGGAGGAAATGTATACTGCGCAACAAAATTTGCGGTTAAAGCCATTACCAAATCGCTAAGATTAGAATTGCTGGAGCATCAAATAAAAGTCTCTACAGTAGATCCGGGCATGGTTGAAACTGATTTTAGTTATGTTCGATTTCCAAATGATTCAACACGTGCAAAAAATGTCTACTCAGGTTTAACCCCTTTAGTTGCGGAAGATATAGCCGAAACAGTTTTATTTTGTGCTACACGACCACATCATGTCAATATAAATGAAATGGTTATTACACCAACTGCACAAGCATCATCAAACTTTATTATTAGGAAATAAAAAAAGGGAGCTTTAACGCTCCCCTTTAACTAAATAAAAATATTCAATACTAAGCTGTAACGAAGAGACTGATATCTCCGGCTCCTTCACGTATTACCTCAGGAGTTTCTCCACTCAAATCAATAACACTTGATGGTTCACCTCCCAGATAACCGACAGATAACATAAGATCTATTTGATTACTAAACACAGATTGAATTTCCAAAGGATCAGTAATAACATCTCCATTTCTGTTAGTAACACTCGAGCTTATTATCGGATGCCCAAGTTCTTTAGCCAATGTTAAAATAACTTGATGATTCGGAACTCTGATCCCGACGGTTTTCCTTTTACTCCATAATTTTTTAGGAACTTCTTTAGCAGCCGGTAATATAAATGTATAAGGTCCAGGTAAAAGGTGTTTCATTGTTCTGTAAGCATAGTCAGAGACTTTAGCATATTTAGAAATATCCTTAAGGTCAGCACAAATAAAACTGAATAATTTTGTGTTGATGTCGTTTTTAATCTGGAAAATTCTTTCCAGAGCTTCTTTATTAAAAATATCACAACCAATTCCATATACTGTATCGGTTGGATAAATAATGACTCCTCCTTCTTTCAATACATCAACTGCTTTATGAATGTATCGTAATTGGGGAGTAACAGGATGAAGCTCAAAAAATTCCATAGGAACTCCTTTCAAACTGATTATATAAGGTGACTTGTAGAACTGAATTTGGCATGAAGTATTTTATTTAGTATTCAATAATATGTTGAGTGGTAATTTAGAATCAAATTTTAAAGAATCAAGACCTTTGAGAGAAAAAGTTGGATTTGGCAAAAGAAATTTTTAACAATCTATTTTTTTTAGTGGATTTTGAAAATATTTTCTTATATTTGGGGTCTATTTAAGAGAAAATGACTAGGAGATTTTAACTATGGCGCGTAAATGTCAAATAACCGGTAAGAAACCAATGGTCGGGAATAATGTTTCGCACGCACACAACCGAACAAAAAGAAGGTTTTTACCCAATCTTCAGAAGAAGAGAATTTGGGTACAAGAATTAAACAGGTTCGTTACATTAAAAATTAGTGTAAAAGCAATTAAAACTATTGCTAAAAACGGAACATCTGAAATTGCAAGAATGATTTCACAAAATTTAATTTCTGCTCATTAATCTTTTTCACAAGTTTCAAAAAAATCGCATACCCTATGCGATTTTTTCGTTTTAAAAGAGAATTTAAAAATAAAAAGGAGAATCTGAAGATTCTCCTTAAATTAAAACAATGGTTTGTTTATTCAGCGTTTTGTTCTCTTACAACCCAAACCTTAATCTTACCTAGAACTGAGGCATGCAATTTAACATCGACATCAAAAATTCCGAGAGATTTAATTTGTTCTCCGAGTTCTATTTTACGCTTATCAATTGTATAACCTTTTTCAGCAAGAGCATCAGCAATCATCTGGTTTGTAACGGTTCCGAAAATTTTATCTTCTTCACCAACTTGTACCGAAATAGAAACTGAGACATTTTCGAGTTCTGTTGCAAGTTTTTTGGCTTCACCAATTTCTTTTTCTTTTTTCTTGTTTAAGTGTTTTCGTTCTTCTTCTAACGCAACAATATTTCCCTTTAGAGCAGCATAAGCATATTTGCGTGGGATAAGATAATTAAGAGCATAACCTGTTTTTACATCAACAAGATCGCCCATTTGCCCTAATGTTTCAATATTTTGTCTTAATATAACTTTCATCTTTTAAGCTCCTATAATTTTCTATTATCGAACCGTATCAGATACATAAGGAATTAATCCCATGTGTCTAGCTCGTTTAATTGCGGTTGTTAACTCTCTGTGATATTTAGCGCAGGTACCGGTGATACGTTTAGGAATAATTTTCCCTTGATCGGTAATATATTTTTGAAGCAACTTTACATCTTTATAATCGATGTATTTAACCTTTGCTTCAGTAAATCTACATACTTTTTTATTTTTCATACTTTCACTCACAAACTTTTTAAGAATTACTATTTTTAATTAAATTTGATTCTTCATTCGAAAGAAATTTATCGAAAGAATCCTCTGAAAAGTCATTAGAATCATCATCGACAAAAATGTCAACGTCTTCTACTTCAGTTCCGTTTTCCCCGGTCCGAGCACGTTTATTTAGGAACTGGATTCTTCTTGCCTTTATTTCAACAATACTACGGTTATTTCCATCTTCATTTTTCCATGTTCTGCTTTGTAATTCACCATCAACAAGAACAGCCGAACCTTTACGAAGTCTATCTCGACAACTTTCAGCAAGTTTGTTCCAAGCAACAATACCGATGTAACATACATCTTCCTGCCATTGATTAGAACTGTCTTTATATTTTCTGTTTGATGCAATTGAAAAATTTACAACAGGAGTATTGTTAGTAGTCATTCTACAGACTGGGTCTTTAGTTAGATTACCGGCAATAATAACGTAATTGATTTCTGGCATTTTTAATTCTGCCATAAAAATTCCTCCAAAAACTTAATCATACAAAACATTTACAGTTATTTACTTTCGGTCGTATTGGTTTCAACAACCGCAATAACCGGGGTATCAACTGCTTCGTCAACCTTTGTTGTGGTTGCTATTTCTTGATCTTTAAAGTACTCAACTGCAAACTTATCAAGTTTTATGGTAAGGAATCGAATTATTGATTCTTCCAAACGGTAAACTCTTTCAAGTTTTGAAATTGCTTCCGATGGAGCTTCAAAGCGGAAAATAACGTAGAAACCGATTTTGCTTTTGTTAATCATATAAGCCAATCGTTTTCTTCCCCATCTATCAAGTAAGGATATTGTACCACCGTTAAGTTGAATAGTATCCTGTATTTTTGTGATAATTGCTTCTATTTGAGCATCATCTAATGCTGCATTAATAATGACAGCACTTTCGTACATGTTTTTACGCATGTTGGTTTCACCTCCCTATGGACTTTTGACCCTCGAGTTTTAATTATTTCGAGAGCAGGGTTCATATATATGTTAATTAAAAAATTAGATTTAAATTTACCTAAGTAATGGCGCAATTACAAGTGAAACTACAGACATAAGTTTAAGCAAAATATTTAAAGATGGGCCGGACGTATCCTTAAATGGATCACCTACTGTGTCTCCAACCACTGCCGCCTTATGAGCTTCTGAGCCTTTGAAATATTTTTGACCGTTTACTTCAATACCTTCTTCAAACATTTTCTTTGCATTATCCCAAGCTCCTCCGGCATTTGCCTGAAAAATTGCCATTAAAACACCTGTAACGGTTACTCCTGCAATTAATCCACCCAGCATTTCTTTTCCGCCAATAAAACCGGTAATAACAGGGACTACTACCGCCATCAAGCCAGGAAGAACCATTTGTCTAATTGCAGATTTTGTTGAAATTTCAACACATTTCCCATATTCAGCAGAACCATCGGCTTCGTGAAATACTTTAATATCCGCTTCCGACCAATCTTTTTGCTCTTTGCCTTGATTTTTCCTCATCACTTCTAGAGCAGCCTTTAATGCAGGAATAGTATTAAATTGTCTTCTTACCTCTTCAATCATTGCCATAGCTGCACGACCAACCGCCTGCATAGCTAATGCTGAAAAAAGAAATGGTATCATCGACCCGATTAATAAACCAGCCATAACAACAGCTTTAGAAATATCTATCGACTTTAAGTCTGCTGAAACCATAAATGCTCCAAATAAAGCTAAAGCAGTTAACGCAGCAGAACCAATAGCAAATCCTTTTCCTATAGCAGCAGTTGTATTTCCGACTGCATCTAATTTATCAGTTCGGTTTCGGACTTCTTTTGGTAATTCAGCCATTTCAGCAATACCTCCTGCATTATCTGAAATTGGTCCGTAAGCATCAACTGCTAACTGAATTCCTAGAATTGAAAGCATACCGACTGCTGCAATAGCAATCCCATACAATCCACCGAAATTAAAAGACAGTATAATTGCTACTGCTATAACTAAAGTTGGCAAAGCTGTTGAAATCATTCCAACACCTAATCCGGCAATTATATTAGTTGCTGCACCTGTCACAGATTGACGAGCAATATCTAATACCGGTCGTTTACCACTACCGGTATAATATTCGGTAATCATTCCAATCATTGCACCTGAAATAATACCCACAACTGTAGCAAAAAAGATGTTCATGGAATGGTAGACATTTCCATCACCAGTCCATTCATAAAGAGGATCTTGGTATGTCCAAGTTTCAGGTAACATCCATTTAATCAAAAACCAAGAAGCAATAACCATTAATGACCCGGCAACAATATTTCCAAAATTCAGTGCCTTTTGTGGATCTCCCCCTTCTTTTACTTTTACAAAGAAAGTTCCGATGATAGACATCACGATTCCTACACCTGCAATCATTAATGGTAAAAGAACTGCGCCCAATCCGTTAAAATGATCTTTAAATTCAGGCAAGATAAAAAAAGCAGCACCAAGAACCATGGTTCCTATAATTGAGCCAACATAAGATTCAAATAAATCAGCTCCCATACCAGCAACATCACCAACATTATCACCAACATTATCAGCAATAGTTGCAGGGTTTAATGGATGATCTTCCGGAATTCCGGCTTCAACTTTACCGACAAGATCTGCACCAACATCTGCAGCTTTTGTATAAATTCCACCACCTACTCTTGCGAAAAGAGCAATTGATGATGCTCCAAAAGAAAAGCCTGTGATAACAACAATTACTTTATTTAATTCTGTTTCAGTTGATAGTCCGAATAAACTTCCGTATATAAGCAAAAGTGACCCGAGTCCTAATACTCCAAGTCCGACAACACCCATCCCCATCACCGAACCCCCGGTAAAAGCTATTTCAAGTGCTTTACCTAAGCTGGTACGAGCTGCATTTGTTGTTCTTACATTTGCTTTTGTCGCAACGCGCATGCCGATATAGCCTGCTAATGCTGAACAGAATGCACCCACAATAAATGAAACTCCAACTAACCATGAAGAGTTTTCAGCCTTCAAACCACTGTAGGCTAATAAAATAGATACTGTTAGAACAAAAATTGCAAGAACTTTATATTCAGCTTTTAGAAATGCCATAGCACCTTCAGCTATATGTCCGGCAATTTTTTTCATTTTATCATTCCCCGGATCTTGTTTCTCAATCCATGAAGAACGAATAAAAGTAAAAATAAGTGCCAAAACACCGAAAGCAGGGATCAAGAAAATAATTTGTTCCATTTGTTCTCCTTATTTACTCATTGATCATTAAATTTTTAGTTAAGTGAATCATTTCCCTTTAACTTTGCATTCATATCAAGCAATTCTTTAGTGCCCCCTAAAATAAATGCTTGTGTAAGTTCTGTACAAAACTGAAAAGTAGAAATTAAATTTTTAAGCTCCTCTTCAGTAAAATTTGACAATACAAAGTCTGACATTTTCCCTTTTTCAAATGAATTACCAATCCCAATTCGGATTCGTAAAAATCTATCCGAATTGAGGTGATAGATTAGTGAATTAATACCATTATGTCCACCATCAGTACCACTGGGTCTTACTCTTAAATTTCCTGCAGTTAGATTTACATCATCGTAAACTACTAAAATATCTTCTATCGAGATATTTTTGTTTTCTAAAACATCCTTAACTGCGGTACCACTCAAGTTCATGTATGTATACGGCTTAATAAGCAAAAAAGGAGCATGGTTTACATGCCCCTCTGCATAATAATAATCATTTTTAGAAGGAATAAAACAAACTAATTGGGAAGCTGCGAAAAAGTCAAGGAATAAGAATCCTGCGTTATGACGTGTAAGTTCATATTTACGACCAGGATTACCAAGACCAATAACTAAGCGCAATTACTCGTCTTTCTCTTTACCTTTTGATATAACTTCTGGTTGAGTTTTTTCATCGGTGCCTTCAGCAGCATCTTTAGCTGTGCGTGGTGCTGATACAGTTACAACCACTTGACCAGGCCCATTTAATATAGTTAGATTATCATATTCCAAATCAGATACATGTATTGATGACCCCATTTTTAGACCGGAGATATCAATTGGTAGACTTTCAGGGATATCTTTAGGATCACAACTGATACTCAATTTGTGTAATAACCCTTGAAGTTGTCCACCTTCTTTTATTCCAATAGGAGTTCCAATCAATTGAACAGGAACCTCTAATTCAATTTTTTCACCTTTAACTAAACCTACAGCATCAAAGTGAACTATACGGTCTGTAACCGGATCAAATTGAACATCTTTAATCACACATTCTTGTTGATATTGATTATCTAACTTCAAGTTTATAATGTGTGCTTCAGAAGTAAACACAAGTGGTTTTATTGTGTTTTCAGCAACATCAAAGCAAACCGGTTGAATGTTTTTTCCGTAAAGTACACCGGGGACTCTACTATTTTTTCGTAAAGTTGAACGAGCTGATTTAGTAAACTCTGTTCTTACATTACCAAGCAATTCTACTATTTCCATTTTTTCTCCAAAAGATCTCTTAATTAACCTTTATCTACTTCAAACAATGAACTTATTGATTCGTTTTTGTATGTTCTGATTATCGCTTCTGCAAATATGTCCGAAGCTGTAACAGCAACAATTTTTTCTGAGTCGGAAACGTGAAATAACGGAATCGTATCAGACACATATAATTTATCAATTGATGAATTATTAATTCTTTCAACTGCACGACCAGACAAAAGAGGATGAGTAACAGCACCGAAAACCCGTTGTGCACCCTTATCCTTTAGTGCTGCAATTGCTCCTACAAAAGTACCTGCAGTATCAATTAAATCATCAACAAGAAGAACATCTTTTCCTTCAACTTCACCGATAATATTAACAACCTCTGCAAAATTTTGTTTTGGTCTGCGCTTATCAATAACAACTAAATTTGCTTGCATTCTTCTTGCATAAGATCGAGCCATTTTAATCCCTCCTACATCTGGAGAGACTACAACAAAATTGTCGCTAGATTCAGCAAGAACACTACTGAAGATTGATGAACCGTACAAGTGATCAAATGGTATATCAAAAAAACCTTGAATTTGCGCTGCATGAAGATCCATTGTCATCACGCGATCAGCGCCGGCTTCAGTAATTAAATTAGCAATAAGTTTTGCAGTGATTGCAACGCGGGGTTGATCTTTTCTGTCCTGCCTTGCATAACCAAAATAAGGTATTACTGCTGTAATTCTTTTTGCAGAAGCTCTTTTGGCAGCATCAATCATGATGAGAAGTTCCAGAATATTTTCCGCTGGTGGAAAGGTTGATTGAACTATAAAAACTTCAGAGCCTCTAATATTATCTTTATATTTAACCCAAATCTCTCCATCACTAAATTGTTGCAAATCAACCTCTCCAAGAGGTACTCCAATTTTCGCCGCAATTTTTTCAGCCAGTTTTGGATTTGATCTACCAGAAAAAATCTGAAAATTATAGCTCATTTAAGCGGTTTTTCTTAATTTGGATTAAAAATAGACAACAAATATACTCAATCACTCTTCATAAGTCAATAATTAATCCCAAATGAATTTTAGTGATTTTTGTAATAATTATTAACCGATTCCACTTTAAATGAATGATTTAAAAATCTCGCTTCTTTCGAAATAAAAATATTATTACTATCAAAAGGACAAAACCGGACAGAGCATAAATCCAATAAGGTGTTTCTTTTAGTTTAAATGGTCTATAGGTTACAGATATGGTTTTCCCTTTTCCTAATTCAGATAACCTATAACTCCAAACTAAATTTTCTTTTTGAACTTTTGTTGCATTATGTGTAATTATTTCACCGGGGAAACTATAAGCATATTCAACTTGAAATGCCGAACCATCAAATCCAAAACCTGTTGCAATCGGTGTTATAAACTGCGAAAATATTTTTTGTCCTGCTGCCCCATCTTGAAGAATAAACTGGGACTCTGAAAATGGCTTTATTTTGTTGAGGTCAACTATATTTGAAAAAGAAAGTTCTATAATTGTGTGTGAGGTTGTATCAGCTGAATCTGAATAAACAGAAATATTAGTTACTTCAGAATATTCAGAGGTGAATTGATTTTTTAATGAATCACTATTAAACAACCCAACCTGATCCAATGTAATCATTTTTACCGGATCAGAGACTTGAAGCCAGTAATGAATCTTCATTGTTCCCGAACCGTCAGGATAAAGGCTAACTTCTTGTTGATAATTAAGGCAACCTGAGAATGATAGTATAAGAATGATTGTAGATATTAATAATTTCAATTTTATCTCACTTTAGTCAATTATTTAAGAGTATATTTGAATCGGAAATTTAATGATGTAAAGTTATAGAAATATTTTCTCTTTTTCATTAAGTTTCGCCGTTTAATTTTTAAAGGGAACAAATGCCTAATTATGATTATAAATGCAATGAGTGTAACTATTCATTTGAAGTATTTCAGAAAATGTCGGATGCACAATTAGAGAAGTGTCCAAAATGTAACGGGAGCATAAAAAGATTAATTGGAAGTGGTTCAGGTCCAATTTTCAAAGGGACAGGATTTTATCAAACAGATTACAAACCTACTGATTCAAATAAAAAAAGTGAAACAGCAACCGAGTCTAAAAAAGCTGATCTGCCAAAAACAACTGAGTCAACTTCAGGCGAGAAAAAATAATTTTTTGTTCGAAACAAAAAATGCTGCTCTTGTTATTATTAATCATGCCAAATTAAAACTTCGAGATTTTCAAAAC
>JAGUXE010000038.1 GCA_020061995.1 Ignavibacteriales bacterium
AAATAATTGGATGTACTTTTGCAGAAACATTTGAATTTCAAGATACCTCTTCCGTTCCTATTAAAAGCTCAGTAGTATTGTTAAATATTAAAAAGGGAGGTTTACCTAACCGTGAAAAAAATAAGGTGAAAAAATGGGTTGAGACGAGATTAAAATCTGAAAATGTCAAAACAATTTTTGAATAAAGTATTATTCTTATTGAAAAGAATAAGTAAGAATCATCGAAAACGATAAAGGAATAACAAATATTATCTCAAATCTGTAGCGCTTCTTGTTCTAGTTCAAAAAAATAGTTCTGTTAAAAATATAATCAATATTTTGAAGCATTTTTGAATTGTCAAATATTTCAGAAAGAATGTCTTTGTTAATGAAATTTAGAATTTCTTTTTGGGATATCAATTCATCAAGCAAATTTTTTGACTTATCTGCCCAAACATTCATAGCTGAATTCTGAACGATTTTATAAGCCTCCTCACGTGAGGCGCCTGCTTCTGTAATTTTTAATAATACTTTTTGTGAGAAAATTAGTCCTCTTGTTTTATTTAAATTATCAATCATATTTTCAGGATAAACGAGTAAATTATCTATTAGTGAGATTGACTTTGAAATCATATAATCAAGTATGATGGTACTATCTGGAATAATTACTCGTTCGACAGAGGAGTGACTTATATCTCGTTCGTGCCATAGACTTATATTCTCAAGTGCTGCGATTGAATTACTCCTTAACAATCTTGCCATTCCGGCAATCCTTTCACAAATAATCGGATTGCGTTTGTGAGGCATTGCAGAACTTCCTTTTTGTCCCTTCGAAAAAAACTCTTCAACTTCTAGAACTTCGGTTTTTTGAAGGTGCCGAATTTCAGTTGCAATTTTTTCTAAAGTAGCTCCAATAATTGCGATAGTTGATAGATATTCAGCATGTCTATCGCGTTGAATTACTTGTGTTGAAATCGGTGCAGGTTGAAGTCCCATTTTTTGACAAACATATTCCTCAATTTTCGGTGATAGATGATCAAATGTTCCAACTGCTCCAGATATTTGTCCAACAGATATTGTTTGAACTGCTTTTTCCATTCTCTCAATATTTCTTTTTGTCTCTTCAAACCAAAGTGCAAATTTTAATCCCATTGTAGTTGGTTCGGCATGTATTCCATGAGTACGACCAATGCAGATTGTATTCTTATGTTCTATTGCTCGTTTTTTAAGAGATTCTTTTAGCAGATTCAATCCTTTCAAGATAAGTTCACCTGCGGTTTTCATTTGATAAGAAAGGGTAGTATCAAGAATATCAGATGAAGTCATTCCGTAATGGATATGTCGAGATTCAGGACCCACATATTCAGCTACATTTGTCAAAAATGCAATTACATCATGTTGAGTTGTCTCTTCAATTCTGAGAATCTTTTCGACATCAAATTTGGCTTTTGATTTAATTACATCGACATCTTCTTCAGGAATAAATCCATAGTGTGCACGTGCTTCACATGCAAGAATTTCGATTTTTAACCATGTTGAATATTTAAATTCGTCTTGCCAAATAAATCCCATTTCCGGACGTGTATATCGTTCGATCATGATCTTCTATCCAATTTTAAGTTTCGTGAAATCTCTTTATTATTTCGTACCAGCTTCAGAGTGATGGTTTGATTAGTCCTAAACTCTTGAAGCACCCCGATAAGGGTTTGTTCATTATTTATTTTATAATCATCAATTTGTACAATTATATCTCCTGATTCTAATCCTGCTTTAGCTGCAGGTGAAGCATTCTCAACACGGGTAATAATAACACCTTTTGTAGTTTCTAACTTGAAGTACTTTGAAATAGCTTCATCAATATTTTGAACTCGAATACCTGTATAAAAATCTCGTTCAATTTTACCATTTTCCTTTAATTCATCAACGATACTTTTCACTTTATTGATCGGTATTGCAAAACCAAGTCCGACACTTCCTTGACCGCTACCGGGAGAAATAATAAGTGTATTCATACCGATTACTTCACCGACACTATTTACAAGAGGTCCACCACTATTACCGCCATTAATAGCCGCATCAGTTTGAATCATATTTAAATAGTATCGATTATTGACTGGATCAAGGTTCATTCCAAGTGCACTAATAACTCCGACGGTGACAGTTGGTTTATCATTAAGATCAAATAATCCAAAGGGATTTCCTAAAGCAATTGCCCATTCACCAATTAATATTTCATTTGAGTTTCCAAGCAATATATATGGAAGACTATCCTCATCAATTTTCAATAAACAAATATCAGAAACCGGATCGGAGCCGATAACCTTTGCATTAAAATGTTTTCCGTTTGTTAATGTAATTACTACTTCAACTGCATTTCCGGCAACATGATCATTCGTGAGGATATAGCCATCGGAAGAAATAATAAAACCCGAACCGAGACTTTTCACTTTTCTGGTTTGGGTTCTGTCACCACCAAAAAACTGTCTAAAAAAAGGATCATCAAAAAATGGACTGAAAAATGGATCTCGATATTGCCTTATTTCAGTAACGTTAATTCCTACTACTGCGGGACTAATTTTCGATACAGTTTCTGTAATGACAGTCCGCCTTGTTTCAGTTATTTTATTGTTCGCTGAGATATTTTGTGTAGATGCCGATTCATAATAAATTTTTTCGGTACCGTTTCTGGAAATAATAAATATGGCGGTTCCAGATATAAATAATATGAGAAAAATGCGTATAAGATTAATTCTGTTATTCATGGAAATACCTATATATCTTTTAATATTTGTTTGTTTAGGAAAAATTCGTTCGACAATTACTAATTGGACAAATATAGAACAAATGAAGTTTATTTGTAGTTCAAATATAAAAAAATATTTATTTATGAGTTTAACCGAGTTATAAGCTATTAGATCAAATGTGTTTTTTTTGCAAAGTCTTTGGTCGAAAAATCATCATTTAATACCAATGCAGTTCAAAATAAAAACGTTAAGAATCCCACTAATTTTATCTTTGTCTCATTTTCACTATAATTGTAACATCAAAGAAAAGAAAAAAATGAAATTTCTTCCTTCAGTTATTACATATTTTATACAAAGTAGAAGTACCGTTCAGAATATCAAATTATTGATGAAATTTCTGATGGTGCTTCTTTTTATGAATCTGGCATTTAGTATTTTGTTTCACTACATAATGGAATTGGAAAATCAAACGTTTAGTTGGTTGACCGGCTTGTATTGGACTTTAACTGTAATGACAACATTAGGGTTTGGAGACATTACTTTCACTTCAGATTTAGGAAGATTATTTTCTATTATTGTGCTTCTTTCGGGAGTACTTTTTTTACTAGTTTTATTACCATTTACGTTTATTCAGTTCTTCTATGCCCCTTGGATTGATGCACAATCTAAAAGTAGAACACCGAGAGAATTACCCCCTGGAACAAAAAATCATGTAATAATAACGAACTTTGATCCACTGAGTGCAGCTCTAATTGAGAAACTAAATTTTTTTGATACAGATTATGTTATTCTTGTTGAGGATATCGCTACAGCTGTTGATTTGTACGATAAAGGTTACAAAGTTGCAATAGGAAATTTAGATGATCCGGAGACATATAAAAAACTAAGAATAGACAGTGCGGCAATGGTACTTGCAGTAGGTAGTGATGAATTAAATACAAATATCTCTTTTACAGTAAGAGAACTAAGTGAAACAGTTCCAATCGTCTCTACAATTAATTCGGATGCTTCAGATGATATTTTGCATCTGGCCGGAAGTACACATGTATTTCAATTTCATAAAATACTGGGAAGAGCCTTAGCAAGAAGAACAGTAGGTAGTGATGCCCGTGCTAATATAATTGTAAATACAAATGGAATTATAATTGCCGAAGCACCCGTAACCGGAACTCCCCTGGTTGGAAAGAGCATTAAAAATTGTGGTTTACGTGAGACTACCGGAGTAAATATTATAGGAATATGGGAACGTGGTTCATTTGAGAATGTAACAACTGATTCAATCATTTCTAAAAACTCTGTTTTAGTTCTTGCGGGTACTGATGAGATGTTTTCATTGTATGACGAATTATTTTGTATTTATCATCCTTCCACATCACCGGTAATTATAATAGGTAAGGGAAGAGTTGGAACAGCAACTGCCACTACACTTGAAGAAAAAGGAATTGAATACGTTATAATTGAGAAAAACCCTTTGATAGCAGGGAATGATCCGAAAGTAATTGTTGGAGATGTTGCTGATCTTTCTGTACTTCAAAAAGCCGGTATTTATGAGACGGGATCAATAATAGTTACAACAAAAAATGATGCGACAAATATTTATTTGACAATTTATTGTAGAAGGTTAAGACCCGATGTTCAGATTATCAGCCGTTCGACATCTGCTCGAAACATTTCTACTTTGCATCGTGCCGGAGCTGATCTTGTATTATCCTATGATTCACTTGGAGCAAATACAATCTATAATCTACTTCAAAAAGATGAAGTTATGATGGTAACTGAAGGACTTGATTTATTCAAAATGAAAGTTCCTGCATCTTTAGTAGGAAAATCATTGATTGAATCAGAGATAAGAGCTAAAACGAATTGCACTGTGGTAGCTATCGGAACGGAAGGGAAGTATGAAGTTAATCCAAATCCAAAAATCCCATTAAATTATGGAGATGAAATATTGCTAATTGGAACTGTCGATTCCGAAAAAAGATTTATTAAGTACTTTAATTCTAATGTGTAAGGAGTTAAAACTACCGGAATGAACATTTACCAATAAAGAATAAAAAATATTGTAATTATTCTCTTTTAATTTCATTTAATTCAAATTCAATTGTTCGATATCCCAATACATCTCTGAGTAAACCCATCACCCCACCACCATCAATTATTATTTTTGCTTTTATTAAACCAAGATCTTCCGAATACCATTCAGTAACTATATTTTTTGCGCCGGAAGCTGATTCAACAATTGTTTCTATCTTAATTGCTTCAAGTTTTCCCGCCTCTGTAATAACAAATTCTTTGCAAAAAGCTTTCCCAATAATTTTCACTTTATTCGATTCGCCATTCGAAAATTCTTTACCTTCCCATTCCCACTTTGTGCCCGGTAGCAAAGGAAGCGGAAATCTTAATAAGGGTTTGTTATAAGTTACAGTTGCTTCTTTTGTAAAGAATAAAAATATCTTAAAGTATTGATAAGTTTCTATTGAATAAACACCGTCATCTTTTATCAGCAGCGTCTGCTTGTATTGAAAATTGTCTCCCTTACTCAGACTAATAATATAATCTCCTTCCTGAAAACACTTTGAGATACTTTCGCCAAATGATGATTTGTAAATCAATATTACTCCGTTATTAACTGGAAAGTAGATGTTTGGGAACTGATTTGATTTCATTCTTTCTGATGAAACATTGTTAATAGTTGCAAACATGATGATACCACAAACAATTAAAATGGATTTGTTTTTCATACAGTACGATTTCTTAAAAAGTATTTGTTGTGCTTAATTCTATTCACTGCTAGAGGCAAGAATATATTGGCTTTTTTTGTGATCATAATCAGAATAACTCTCTAAATAATGTTTAAATATATTAATAAACGCTCAAAAAATAACTCGCTACTATTTCAGTCGGATAAGGTTAATCT
>JAGUXE010000362.1 GCA_020061995.1 Ignavibacteriales bacterium
AATTGGAGGTTACGTTAGAAACTATTCTCTAGCAACTCAGTCTTATGCAAACAAAAGCAGAGCAAAGGAAAAGTTTCATGATTTGCCGACAAAACATATATAGTGCTTGTAATTGTAATTAACCACTATATGCTGTGTATTAATGTTAAGTAACATTAAAAATACTCCACTTTATCCAGCTGTCGCATCAATAACGCCTATACAGAGTAAATTTTTATCATTAGAATAAGTTGAAATAAGATCGGCTTTTTGCCGATCTTTCTGCGTACCATCACTGTACACGTAGCTTCATGTGGAAAGGAGTTGAATTTTTTCACCTAATCGATGAGCTAAATAATAGAGCGATTGAATACAAGTACTGTCTCTAAGAATTTTCTCAGGGGTCTATATGCAGCAAAGTAGTAGATACCGAATGACCGCTTAATTAAATTGGTCACTTATTTTTATATAAGACTAAATTATTTAAAGAGGAAATCAGATCAAAATCATGAGTAGCATTAAAGAGCAGTTGTATGCTCTACAAACAGATCAGCTAGATCATGATGAATTTTTTCATAAAGAAATTACTCGCCTAAATATTCATCAGCGTCTAAATCATATGGCGCTCCATTTTGCCAAATATTCCGGCAATATTTGCGACTGCATTTTAAATAACAAAGATGAAGCGGTTTTGCGTAAAAATATCATCGATTCGTTTATTATTTCAATCACCTGCTCCAATACATTAAATATTTGTATTTCAGATAAACTAGTTAATGGCGAACGATCTGAAATTTCAAGTCTTGAAGAATTAGGACATGCTATTTCAGTAAGTAACAAGATAAATATTGAAGACTCGTTATGGCTTGCGAGAACTTTTCCAGTTATTGTCGGTAAGTTGGCAAAATCCTGTGAATCTGTTGATCACTTAGAGCAATTTGCATATAGGGAATCAATCTCTGAAAATGTTGTTGCGATTTGCTCAATTATGATTATTGCAGCCTCAGTTTTTAAGATTGATTTGTTAACCGAGGTTCCTGCCAGATTATTGGATGTTAAGAAAAAATCTATTTTTTTTAGTCACTATATGAGCAAATTAGGTCAAATCTAGGGTTATGGCATTTTGGAGCAGCCAGACTCTAAGGGATAAGTTACCTGCCCTTATCATTCCCTACGATAACGCCCGAGTTGATCAATCCTCCTATACGCTTACTATAGGAAGTCAGATTTTTATAACGAAAGATTATCGTAATAATAACTCTCAACATACAAAGCAATCGTTAAAAAAAAATCAGCCATTTGTTATTCCTCCTGGTCAATTTGCATATTTGCTAACAGAGGAAGAAATTCAAGTGCCGATTGATGCCATTGCTTTTATATCAATGAAGGCTAGCCTCAAATACAAAGGACTTATAAATATATCTGGATTCCATGTTGATCCTGGATTCAAAGGTAATCTTTTGTTTTCTGTTTACAATGCAGGTCCTAGCCCCATAAACCTTCAACGAAATCAAGAATGTTTCTTAATATGGTATTCGAGCCTCGATTTCCCTGATGCAAGTCCACGCACAGGCACAGGGTTTTCCGATATACCAATAAAGATATTAGATAATATTTCAACTGATGAAATATATTCTTTGCAAACTCTAACAAAAGAGTTTAGAGAAGTTGAGTCAAGAGTCAGTGATCAACTAAACAATATTAAATCTATTAACCGGCAAATCAATGCAACAAAGATAATAGTTTGGAGTATTGTTGTTGCAATCATTACGATAGTAGCATTTATTAGCTCCTCATTCGTAAGTATAGGAAAGTTTGCAATTGAGCAGAGAGAAATAATTGGTAATATTTCAGAATATAAAGAGATGCTAGACGACCTGATTAAACAGAAGCATAAAAACGATTTAAAAGAGGCTCCACTTTGTCAGTCATCCAAACCAACGAGCCTTAAAATTTCATGTAGTAGATGATAAAAACAACGCAAATTTATGATCAGTATTGGAGATTTTCAGCAGAACGACAGCGCATTTTTTTTCGGCGATTAAATGGTGAATACGAGAACTTAACAACTGATCGAATATTGCAATCGTATCGCTTTACTAATGCTTACCGCGCCTCTGATAGAGTTAGTCAATTTCTTATCAAGAATGTAATATATACCGGAGACCAATCCCCTCAAGAAGTCTTTTTTCGAACACTGATTTTTCGTTTTTTTAATCGAATATCTACATGGAAAAATCTAAGCACTTCTCTAAAGTCCAATGTTATCTACGCTGATTATGACTTTCAGTTGTATGATGAAATTTTAACTAAGTTGATTGAAAGTAGAAACAAAATATATTCTGCTGCTTATATAATGCCTTCAGGTATAAGGGAGTTTGGTTTTTCGCGTAAGCATCAAAATAATCTGAAATTATTAGAAACCATGATGAGGGATAATGTTCCGGATAAAATATCTGGTTCAAGGAATTTAAAAACAGTTTTCAATCTATTAAAAAGTTATCCAACTCTTGGGGATTTTCTAGCGTACCAATATACTATTGATCTTGCATATAGTAACCTTGATTGTGGATTGGAAAGTGATTTCATTGTTGCGGGGCCTGGAGCCTTACGCGGTATACAAAAGTGTTTCAGTAGTACAGGAAAACTATCACCCGGCGAATTGATTCAATATGTTTCAGAGCGTCAGCACGAAGAGTTTTCTAATAGAGG
>JAGUXE010000219.1 GCA_020061995.1 Ignavibacteriales bacterium
TCTATACAACCAGCCTTGCAAACACGAGTGCATGAATTGCAACTACTACAAAATTTCTCATCAATTGATATTTTAATTAATGAGAGTTTTGATACTAATCCAAGAAGAATTCCCACAGGACAAATTGTATTGCAAAACAATCGTCCTTTGAGAGTAACAAAACCAATTAGAATAATAACAAACAGAGATGAATAAATCACAGAAACTAGACTTGTTGCTTTAATGTCGTGAGGATAGAAATAGTAATAGTCAAAATATTCGAAAAATGAACTCAAAAAATTGTTACCGAAAATATATATTGGTTTGACCGAATGAGTATTTAATCTTCCAAAATTGCTATAAGGGTCTAATAATGAAATACCAAGACTGAAGCCTGAAATAAATAGTACAATTGTTAAAAATAGGACGAAATATTTTAGTAATCTGTAATCTTTATTTGGTTTGTATGCTTTTTTCTTGGAAAATTTTTTCTTTACGAATGAAATAATATCTTGTAGGGTTCCGAGAGGACAGATAGATGAGCAATAAACCCTTCCAAATAATAGTGTAAGTCCCAAAATCAAAATAAATCCGATTGCACTTATACTTATAAGAGCTAAAAAACTTAATAGAGATGGAATGAACTGAAGATAAAGAATTATTTTGCTATATTTATTTGCAAAATCAAAACTGAAATCAACAAAAAGAAAAACAATGGGAAGAAAAAAAATGAGAGAAAATATAATTCTTATTTTTTTTAGATGAACGAATCTCATATGCTAAATGACTAAGCGATTTATAGACAATTTATCGAGATTCATATTCCCGATTTTCATTTCGTGTGCAATTTTAATATGCTTTATAGATTCTGGTTCAGAACCAAATAATTTTGCGGCGGCAGCATCAATTGTCACTATATCAGTCGAGATAAGTAATGACTTCATGGTTATCAGATCGTCTTTCGAAACACCTCTAGGTCCATTTTTTTTCATTACATAATATGCATCTACAATATTAAGATCGGGTTTTCTGAATGTTGCAAAATCGGCAATGCATTGATGTAAATCATTTCGGTGCCAGTAGCCTCTATCCCAAACAACTCCCATTAAATTTTTCATTGCAGAAGTAATAATCGCGGAACTATGGTGTTTTAATACAGGGACATTTATAAACACATCTGAATCGAGAATGAGTTCATGAACTGTAGTTGATGTTAATCTCTTCCCTTTGCTGATATCAACCTTTTGATAATAACTTTCACTTGCTCCGGAAACAATTTTTCCACCGGCATCTTTAACGGCTTTTTCGATACCGCTATTTGAATAACATCTTTTCCAGTTATCGCAAGTATTATCGAAAACATAAACATCTTTCGCCCCTGCTTCAAGACAATGCTCAATAATTCTTTTGACTAATTGGGGATTTGTGTTGCCTCCTCGGTCAGGGGTGACGTCCCAACCGATATTTGGTTTAACAACTACTTTCTGCCCCCTTTTCACAAAAGTACTCATCCCACCAAGTGATTGGATTGCCCTATCAAGCATTGCATCCGGTTCACCACCACGAATTGCAGTAAGATCATAAGCTTTAATATAACTGGGATTGTTCGAAGCAAAAAGATTGGGAAGGCTGCCTAATGAGAGAGCACTGCTGGTAATAATTCCTGCTTGAAAACTTTTTTTAATGAAATTTCTTCGATCCATAAAATCCCCTTTATGTTAAGGATGAGTATTTCAAAAATGTCTATTGCAATTAAATAAAAATTTCAGAAAGAATCTGCATTCAATTAAAGAAAATATTATATTTTGCATAAGTAAAATAAGAGAATATAATTATTTTTGGAGAAAATATGGAAAAAGTAATCTCTCTCATCCGACCGGTATTGACAGTGAAGAATGTGATTCTTGATTTTGTATTCCTTGCATTTATTTACTTTGTCCCTGCGCTAACGCATTTAGTAAGTCTTCCGGTATATTTTATTGAACCGATGAGGTTGATGTTGATCTTTGCAATCCTTCACACAACAAAAAATAATGCATACGTGATTGCGCTGACACTCCCTATCTTTTCCTTTTTAATATCTGCTCATCCGTCTATTATAAAATCAGGATTAATATCGATCGAACTTTTCGTAAACACATTAATATTTTTCCAGATCATAAAAAAAATACCAAATGCCTTTTGGGCAATGATTATTTCAGTACTTGCTAGTAAAGTTCTTTATTATTTACTCAAATTCACTCTATTAAATTTAGCAGTGATGGAAGGTTCTCTTGTCTCAACTCCCTTAATGATTCAATTAGTGATGATGCTTCTCTTCAGCGGTTATGCCTATCAAATGCTTAATGTAAAAGGAAAAGGAAATTGAATCTTAAGAAGAAAAGATCTTTAAGAAATATCATTATAATTATACCTTTTATTTTGATTCTTCTATTTATTGGTTGCTCATCAAATAATTATCAGCCGTTGGAAACAGTAGAATATGTTGATTTAAAAAAGTATGTTGGCAAATGGTATGAGATTGCTTCATTCCCGCAAAGTTTTCAGAAGGGGTGTAATTGTACAACAGCAGAATATTTTTTAACAGATGATAACTATGTTCGTGTTTTAAATTCCTGCCGAAAAGGGGGAATTGATGGAAAACTTGATCAAGCTGAAGGTAAAGCATTCATAGTTGATGGTACCAACAATACTAAGTTAAAAGTCCAATTCTTTTGGCCATTCAAAGGCGATTATTGGATTATAGAATTGGCTGATGACTATTCTTATGCTGTGGTCGGACATCCAAGTCGTGATTATCTATGGATATTATCCCGCACTCCAAAAATGGATAATGAAATTTATGATGCTATACTATCTAAAATTACCGCCAAAGGCTTTGATATTTCACGTCTACAAGTGACGACACAAGAGTGTAATTAAAACAACTGCTTCTAAAAATAATTTGACTTTAATCTAAGGACTTCTTATGTTTTCAGCGTTTGAAATATTTCAAATATAAAAAACAAAAATGACAACAGAACAAAAGATACAAAAAGAGATAATTCAGCGATTCGGGGATGCTTATAAAGCATTCGGACTGAATAAATTAATGGGGCATATTGTAGCACTTCTTCTATTCTCACCTCGACCATTATCATTAGATGAAATTACAAATTCACTTGGCAGAAGCAAAGGACCGATAAGTCAAATAGTCAGAAGATTACGTGAAAGAAAATTAATTCGTAAAGCTTGGGCACCGGAAAATAATAGAAAAGATTATTATGAAATAGAGCCTGAGGTGTTCGAAAATGCATTCAGGAATAATTATGAACTTATCAAAAACAATACAAGAATTGCAAAACAATTGAAGCAGGTTGTAAGTAAAGCAGATAAAGAAAGTTTATCAACCGCTAAGATTCGTTTAAACGAAATGGAGAGTTTTTATACTCTTATGGAAAAGCATTTCAGAAATTTCCTTGTTGAATGGAATGAAGAGAGAGAAAAAATTTATAATCAATAAGATTGATTTTTGTAAAATTAACGTTTGAAATTTTTCAAACGTAGCAAAAGGAGTTGATAAATGAAAAGATTGGAAAATAAAGTTGCAATTATCACCGGGGGTGCAAGAGGAATCGGCAAAGCTACAGCAACACTTTTTGGTGAACATGGAGCAAAAATCGCAATATGGGATTTACTTGAATCTGATGGTGAAAAACTGACCGCCGAAATTAATTCGAACGGTGGTAAAGCAATCTTTTATAAGGTTGATGTTACGTCTTATGATTCAACTGAACTCGCGGCAAAAAAGGTGAAAGAAGATTTCGGAACAATTGATATCCTTATTAATAACGCAGGCATTACAAGCGATGCTACACTTCAGAAAATGACACCGGAACAGTGGAAAAAAGTAATTGATGTCAACTTAACAGGTGTATTTAATTGCACAAAAGCTGTTTCGCAATTCATGATTGAAAAATTGTACGGAAGGGTTGTAAATACATCTTCAGTTGTTGGCTTATATGGAAATTTTGGTCAGACAAATTATGTGGCTACCAAATCCGGAATAATTGGAATGACAAAAGTTTGGGCAAGGGAACTTGGACGAAAAGGAATAACGGTTAATACTGTTGCTCCTGGATTTATTGCTACTGAAATGATTAAATCTGTTCCTGAAAAAGTAATTACTATGCTGAAAGAAAAAACACCATTGGGACGACTTGGAAATCCAATCGACATAGCTAATGCTTATCTTTTTCTTTCAAGTGATGAAGCTTCATTTGTAAATGGAATTACGCTTAGTGTTGACGGTGGATTAATTTTATAATTGAAATGGAAAACTGAAAATTCATGAGAAATGCAATTATTGCCGGAGCCGGTTTTTATGCACCTGAAAAGGTGGTTCCAAATTCTTTTTTTAACGAGATTCTCGGTGAGGATGTTGATACGTGGTTGAGAGAGAATTTAACTATTAAAGAAAGAAGATGGTGTAACGAAAATCAGTCCACAATCGATTTGTGCGTGAATGTTTCAAAATCTGCTTTAGTCGATTCAAATGTAGTGGCTGAAGATCTCGATTTAATAATTGTTGCAACAGATACCCCTGAATATATTTCACCATCAACGTCATCAATTCTTCAATATAAACTTGGAGCAAAAAAATCGGGGACATTCGATGTTAACACTGCATGTGCCGGTTTTGTAACCGCTCTTGATATTGCATCGAAATATCTTATTGCAGATAGTAACTACAAGACTGTGCTTGTAGTCGGAGCTTATGCAATGAGTAAATATCTTGATCTGACAGATAAAAAAACTGTTACACTTTTTGCAGATGGTGCAGGTGCTGTTGTCCTAAAATCATCGGAAGTTCCGAATAAAGGATTTTTGACTAGTAACCTTTTCACGGCAGGTGAATATAACGACTGGATGGGTATTTATGCAGGTGGAACTTATAAACCGCTCACTCAAAAAGTACTTGATGATAAAGATCATTTATTAAAATTTGTTAAAAAATTTCCTAAAGAAATAAATCCGATTAAATGGTCAGAAATGATAACGGAGTCATGTAACAGAATTGGAATTACTCCTAATGATGTTGATCATTATTTCTTCACTCAAATAAATATTAATGGTATTTGGGAAACGCTTGATAAACTTAATGTAAATCGAGATAAAGGTTATACAATTATGGAGTATTATGGTTATACCGGGTCTGCATGTATCCCAATGGCCTTTGCTGATGCTAAAAATAAAGGAATTGTAAAAGATAATGATCTTGTTGTGTTCATGGGGTCGGGTGGAGGACTTGCTTTTGCCAATGCTATCTTTAGAATTTAAAATAGGTTATTAGAGTGTCAAATGTAGCTTCAAATGAAATGGTAATGGCATCCTGGGTTTTAATAATAATCTATATGATTGTTATTCTGATCTTTGTTGTTCGGGGTGCGATGAAAATAAAAAACATGAAGGATTATGCAGTCGGAAGTGTAAATTTTTCACCTTTCGCTGTTGGACTTGCTTTGGCGGCTTCAATGACAAGTGCAGCTACTTTTATTATTAATCCCGGTTTTATAGCTTTCTATGGATTTAGTGCAGTTATATCATATGCATTTGCAATGCCTTTGGCAGCGATGGTTTCTTTGGTGGTCTTTACCAAAGGATTTCGTAAGCACGGTACCGGAGTAAAAGCTTTAACGATGGCTCAATGGATGGGGACCCGTTATAACTCAAAAGGATACGGTTTTTTCTTTGCAATACTTTCTCTTCTTTTAATCACTTTCATCGTCTTAATAGTCGTTGGGATAACAAAAGTTTTGTCAAAATCATTGAATGTTGATGAACTGACAGTATTGATTTCGTTAGTGATTTTTATTTTTGGTTATATGATGTTCGGCGGTGCAAATTCGATGGTTTATACTAATACGATTCAAGCTTTAATAATGCTGGTCGTAGCCTTTATTCTACTTGGCTCCGGTTATGAACATTTCAGCAATGGTGTACATGGATTGATTGAGAAGCTAAATTATATTGATCCCAAACTAACAAGTTTTACAAATGATTCGAGTTTCTTATTTAGAGATTTTTTCGAAATCATTATTGCGCAGATGGTAATTGGAATAGCTATTGTCTGTCAACCTCACATAATAACAAAATCGTTACTCCTTAAATCAGATAAAGATGTTAACAAATATTTAACATTTGGAATAATCACTCAAACAATTTTCTTCCTGGTTGTGATAACCGGACTTTGGGCAAGATTGGCATTCCCTGATCTATCGGTAAATGGTGTTACTTTAAGACTCGACGGAGTTATATCCGCTTATGTTGTAAAAGAATTTCCTGTTTATGTCGGGTTATTAGTTGTCCTTGGTTTAATCTCTGCAGGAATCTCAACATTGGAAGGATTGGTTCAATCTTTATCTTCAACTATCACTTCAGATATAATTGTTCCATTAACGAATAATAGACTTGGTCCTGATGATAATAAGAGATCCAAAAAAATAATTTTTATAAATCGGATTGTCATAGTTCTATTAGCAGTTGTTACAATATATGTATCATATGATCAATTGATAAATCCGAAATTAAGCGTTGCAATCTTTGCGCAGAATGGAGTTTACGCATACTTCTCGGCTGCATTCATACCAATCCTACTCGGGATGTTCGCAAAGAATGTAAAAAAAATTGTTCCGATTACTGCGTCGATAGTGGCTATCGTTGTTCATTTTACTATGTATTATGGTAAACTAGCTGTTCCATTTTCTTTTGCAACCGGTGAAAACCCCGGTGTAGCTGCAGCTGTTGCAATAATCACTTCAACTATGATTGCATTCACTATGCATAAAATTTTAGGAGGAGTTAAAGAGTGATGAATTATCAAATTGATTGGTTAGCAAAATGGGCGAAATATACACCAAAGAATCTTTTTCTTCGAGAGTTTAACCGTCAATTGGAATGGTCATTTTCAGATTTTAATGCAAGAACATTAGCATTGTCATACTATTTGAAAAATAAATACAATGTTAAAAAGGGAGATAGAATTGCTGTATACTCCAAGAATAATTCAGAATATGTTCTACTATTTTTAGCATGTGTAAAACTTGGGACAATTCTTGTCCCTTTGAATTACAGACTTACTTCGCGCGAACTTGATGTTCTTCTTGTGGATGCAGAACCAAATTTATTTATCTATGAAGAAGAGTTTTATAATGAAGTTCTAAAGCTTGAATCTATTCGTGATTTAGATTCCAAAATTGAGATTTCAGAAACAACTCCTTTTCTAATTGAAAAAAATGTTGAATACAATTTTCTGGAAGAACTTAATATTACCGAAGAAGATGCGGTAATGATACTTTATACTGCAGGGACAACGGGCTTATCAAAGGGCGTATTAATAAATCATAGAATGTTGTTTTGGAATGCTGTAAACACTGGGTTGCGCTTAGATTTGAATTCTCAAGACCACACACAGAGTTATGCTCCGTTTTTTCATACAGGAGGCTGGAATGTTTTATTCACTCCTTTTTTGTTACACGGTGCATCACACACACTCCTTCAAAAATTTGATAGTGATTTAATATTGAAACTTATGGAGAGAGAGAAGACAACAATTCTGTTTGGAGTTCCGACAATGTTACAGATGATGTCCGATTCACCTTTATTTAATAAGGTTGATTTATCATCGGTAAGATATGCCATAGTTGGTGGTGCGCCAATGCCGATTCCAGTGATAAACACCTGGCAGAATAAAGGAATTGCTATCAGACAAGGATACGGATTAACCGAAGTAGGACCAAATTGTTTTTCCCTCCATCAGGATGATGCAATTAGGAAAAAAGGATCAATAGGTTTTCCGAATTTTTACATCGATGTAAAAGTTATGAATGATAATATAGAATGTAAGGAAAATGAAACAGGGGAACTCTGGATTAAAAGTCCGGTTGTTACACCAGGTTATTGGAAAAAGGAAAAAGAGACGAGAGAATCAATAACTGATGGATATTTCCACACCGGTGACCTTGTAAAATATGATGATGAAGGTTTCTTTTATGTCGTTGATAGAAAGAAGAATATGTTCATCAGTGGAGGTGAAAATGTTTATCCGGCAGAAATTGAAAAATATATCTATACAAATCCGGTAGTAAAAGAAGTTGCTGTTATTGGTGTTAGTGATACCAGATGGGGAGAAGTTGGTAAGGCATACATAGTTTTAAAAGAAAACATACTGGCAACAGAAGAAGAAATATTCAATCACTGTAAAGCCGGATTAGCTAAGTACAAAATACCAAAACATATAAAGTTTCTAGAAGAAATTCCCAAAACAGATGCGGGAAAAATTAATAAAATATTACTTAAGCAAATGCACGAAGATTCCTTAATTAATTCATAAATCAATATCAAAAAAAGAGGTTATCATGAAAAAGATGCTCTATGTTCTATCGTTAGTAACTGTACTGTTATTAGTCAATGGATGTAAAGAAGACAGTACAACCGAAGTCGTAACTCCAAAAGATCCAATAGTTGGTGTTTGGGTTTCTGAAGGTGCGAATGTCGCATACGGTTTAAAACTTGCACCATTCAAAGTTAAGAAAATTGTTGCAACATTCAACGAAAATAAATCATACACTGTAGTTCAAACTGACAGTGCCGATGTCAACACAACTTTTACAGGTACATATACAAATCCTGTTTCAACATTTACAGATACGGTTTCAGCTTCATTTACAGTTGGGGCTAAGATTTATAATATTGTTGCAAGTCAAGCAACACCTTCAGTAGTTACAGCAACCGGTATTTATGCTATTAGCTCAACAAATATGTCATACGAAGTAATCCAAACCTCACCGGCTCTAACAGGAGTTTCCGCTCCAACAGCTGAAAAAGGATTCGGAAGTACTTCAATTGGTGGAACTGCGTATCCTATATATGTTCAAAAATATGTTAAACAATAAGTAATAAAGATTCTTGTACGATAATCCTGGTCATTATTATAAGTGACCAGGATTATGTTTTTTAAGGAGACGGAAAATGAAATTAAAACTACTTCTCTTTTTTCTGTTAATTCTGATTGGTGTTCCAAACAGTTTTGGGCAATCGACTGAAATTAAAAGAGTTCCTGATGCAAAAACGCCCGAGTTCAAGTTCATCGGTTATTGGTATACTCGAGGAACTGCATCTAATATCGCTCCAACAAATGATTTATTAAGAGGACAAATAATCGGAAGGTTATTTGGACCCAACACTACGAATACACATGCAAAAACATCTTCCTTTTTCGAGCAAAGATTTGTTCCGATGTTTATCTATTCACCACAAATTCTTGATGGTACTGCTACATTCAGAAGTCTTTTTAAAATAGACATGACCTGGGGAGATGCGGCATACGGCGTTGGAGGAAACAATGGCGGAGGAATTAATGCCGGACAAGTCAACCTACAAACACTTTTAGCAAATGTTGACATTAAGCCGAAAGAGAGTAATTGGAATGTTGTTATTGGATTGCAACGCATGTTTGATAATGTGCGCGATCCTAATCAAAATGCAGTTGGAACTTTTCAAAACAGTTCTTACAAATTATCTTATTGGGGTACACAGGGAATCGGGATTAGTCTTTTCGGAAATATTAATGAAACTACAACTGCACGTTTAGGTTATTTCCAGTTATATGAAAATATAATTCAAGAAAATGATGATGTTGCACTCTGGATGTTAGATGTTGAATCAAAAATTCATCCTCTTGTTGAAGTTGGTGCCGATGCATGGTTTGTTTGGGATAGAGGCAAAAGTTCCGGTGGTATTTCGGTACTGGGACAAGGCTTAAATAGCGGACTTGCCCAATATAACGGTGCTGTAAGATTAAGCTTTCCAACTAACAAATATGAAGCAAATATTTTGTGGCTTGGTTCACATGTGGCATATAATCGTGAATTTCTTTCCGGAAGATGGTGGATTGACGGGTATGTTATGGCTAATCTAGGAACCATCGATACTTTAACTGATAATAATAATTCATCGGGAAAGTATGCTGATATTATTGGAGTAGCTGCTAATGCATCTCTTTCATATAAATATGGAATGACTGCAAATGATAAAATATCACTTGAAACTCAATTTACAACAGGTGATGATAACGGAGCTAATGATAAGAAAGTTAGTTCGGTAATAACCGGAAATATTTGGGGTTCACCCACCGGAATTTATAGTTCGCATAAGGCGTTGCTTCTATTTCCTGATCCGCAAGTTGTTAATAGATATTATTCTGCAGTGCATGATATCTCAAATATGGGATTTGGCGTAACGGCAGGTTTTCTATCAGTATCTAAAGATCTTATACCAAATAAACTTTCAGGCAAACTCGGATTAGCAACAGCGTTATCGAATGTAGCACCTAAAGACGGTGGCTCGTATATGGGGACAGAAGTAAATGTTGAATTCAAATACAACATTAAAGTTTTTCTTACTCTCGGTATAAGCGCCGGCTATTTGATGCTTGGTGACTTTTACAACGCTCCCTCAGTGAAATATGATAATCTAACCGGTAAACCAAAAGATCCGTTTGTAATTTTTACATCACTTAGCTGGTTAATGTTTTAGGAGAGAAAACTATGAAAAAAATATTTGGATTAATAGTTATGGCTACACTTTTATATAGCGGATGTCCCGGTTTTCTTTACACTAAAATGGCACCGCTTGAGTTTTCTGATTTTGAGTATGGATATAAGACTAAATCAGTCTTATCAAATCCATCAATATCATACATAGATGAAGGAAGTGGAAAAGAAACAATTATACTTGTACATGGACTCGCGAGTAATGCAGGTTTTTGGAGATATAACATTCCTGAACTTTCAAAAAAATATCGGGTTATCGCTTTAGATTTACCGGGTTATGGTAAATCTCAAAAAGATTTTTACATCTATAATATGACATTCTTTGCTGATCAAATAAAACGATTAGCTGATGAATTAAAACTTGAAAAATTTATTTATGTCGGTCATTCGATGGGGGGACAAATTGGAATTAACTTTTCTCTTCGTTATCCTGAAAGGATTCAGAAACTCATTTTAGTCTCTCCTGCAGGGTTTGAGGAATTTGAACAAGGTGAAGGTGATTGGTTAAGAAGTGTAATGACAGTTGCAGGTGTTAAGAAAACAACCGAAGAAGGAATCAGACGAAATCTTGCAAATAATTTCTACAACT
The DNA here is from genome assembly GCA_020061995.1 of Ignavibacteriales bacterium. Next base: position 11,161 of record JAGUXE010000219.1, read on the forward strand.
GGAATGATAAACTTGAATGGATGGTTGAAGAACGTGTACGTATGGCAAAAGCAAAAGATTTTGAAAGTTTTTCTTATGCAGTTGTTAGAAGCGTAAATGGAATGCTTGATGAACCAACTTTTGAAAAAGTGCAAAATATTTCCGTGCCGACTTTAGTTGTATACGGAAAATATGATGGACTTATACCGAATCCGTACCTCAATCCTGGTTTTACATGCAATGTCTTCGCAAGAGCTAAAACCGATATTGCGAATTGTAAAGTCGTTGAAATTGATAATGCCGGACACATTTTAATGATCGAAAAACCGGAAGAATTTAACAACACAGTTTTAGATTATTTAAATAAATAAATATTACAAAGTAAGGGATGTTAATACATCCCTTACTTAATCTCATCTTCTACAGTTCTATCCGACCCGTATTTATAAGCCACTATCATTCCGATGCCGGTAAAGACGAAAATAAATACCGGGATAGCAATTTCGAAATTATAATCGGAAACCCATTTCCCTAGACCTAAACCTATTCCAAAGAAAATCATAATGATTCCTGCTTTAGGCAAGAAGTTTGAAGATTTAGCTTCTTTTTTCTTCATCAATTCCTTCAACTCGTCACTTGTAAAACCGCGTTCGATCAGCATCTGCTTTTGTCGGAAGTTAAAGTAAATTATTGAGACTAATATCGCACCTGTAACAAGGAAAAATGTTATAGGTACTAAAAATACGAGTTTGGCTTCATCCGGCATTTTTATATCTCCATTGTGTTATTAATAATTTGTTCTCTGATATTTAAGACTTCAATTTTATTGTTTAGGTTACATCAAAGAATAATTATTTTTGTTTGTAACTTTTTACACAAGATTTAAGTCTTAATAATTATGAGAAATTTAAGCGATGCGGAAATAATTGATTCGATACTGAAAGGGAATCCGGTTGATTTCAATCTGTTAATTGATAAATATAAACATCGTGCCTTCTCGATGTTAAAAAGAATGTTAAAAAATCAGATGGATGCGGAAGAAGTTTTACAAGATAGTTTTCTGAAAGCGTATTACGGACTTAAAAATTTCCGTAAAGAATCAAAATTCTCTACATGGTTTTATTCAATAGTATATCATTCAGCATTGTCGCGACTTTCTAATAGAAAAGAGCAATATCAAAAGCAAATGGAATCACTCGAAGAGAATTTTGAAGTTGAATCTCTAAAAACAGATTTTGAAACAAACGATTACTCAAACTTACATGACATGATAGCTAAACTTCCTGCTAAATATGCATCTGTAGTGAACCTATTCTATCTTGAAGAAATGAGTTGTGAGGAAATTTCGGAAATCATGAAAATTTCAGTTTCAAATGTAAAAGTATTACTGCATAGGTCACGCAATTATTTACGTGAAATCTCAAAGGGAAAAGGAGTTTAATGGTGGAAATACATTTATCTGCTGACCAAGTAAATAATTACTTAGACAATCCAAACACCTCACAAGATTCAGAATTTATTCATCAGCATATTCAAAACTGTGAAGTTTGTAAAAAATCCTTTTCAGAATTGAAGGAGATTCACGAAGAATTAAAAAAAATACCATTGCTTGAATTGAAAACCGATATCAATATGAGAATCATGAAAAAAGTAATGGTGAACTTAAAGCGAAATCGCCAGCACAACGGGTTTTTAATTACCATTATGACAATACTAATTTCTCCAATTATTTCATTGTTATATTATGTACTTAGTGGTTCAGGCAACTCAACCGGTAGCGAAACAGCTATCAACAGAATAAACGACTATTCAAGTACCATTTACATTTTCTTAACTGAAATATTTAAATCCGGATATAATCAAAGTATTACGATGACAATTTTATTACTCTCGATATTATCATTCTATTTCTTCTTCGATAAATTCCCAAGAAAGAATTTATAGATCTTCTATTCTTAACTCACAAATATTATTTGTTCTGTTGTTATCGATTTTTCTTGACAAATAAAAAAAAAATCCTTATCTCTGTAACAAATATTTCAGAAATTATCAATAATGTAATAAGATATTCAGTATGAACCATCCGAGACTTATAGAAATATTCATTCAACTCGCTAAAATCAATGCTCTCTCAACAGAGGAAGCTCCTGTCGCAGATTATATAAGTTCGTTTTTGAGTAATCTTGGACTAACACCCGAAAAAGATAATTCATCTAATCAAACTGGCAGTAATACAGGAAATATAATTTGCAAGATTGGTAACAGTGGTAATTTTTTAATGCTATCTCACATGGATACTGCTCGTCCAACTTCTGAGCTTGTTCCAATTATTTTAGAAGACAGGATTGTCTCAAACAGAAAGACAGTTCTCGGAGTTGACAATAGGGCAGGAATTGCAATTCTTCTTTATACACTTGAATACGCCATCAAACATGCAAAGAAACTAAAAGATTTTACTTTATCATTTACCACATGTGAAGAAACAACTTTGGGTGGATCAGCTAATCTTAGTATTGACAATAACATTAAATATGCATTTATTTTTGATTCATCTCATCGGCCGGGAACATTTATTAATGCAGCTTGCGGAGCAAAAAGTTTTAACATAGTTATTGTTGGTAAACCGTCTCATTCAGGTATTGCACCTGAAAAGGGAATAAATGCAATTACGATTGCCGCGAATGCAATCTCTAAGTTAGATTGGGGACGACTCGATGATAACACCACAGCCAACATCGGAATATTAAACGGAGGAAGTGCGGTAAATGTTGTACCTGAGAAAGTTGTTATCGATGGAGAAGTACGTTCTTTTGACATGAAGAAGGTGGAAGCAGTTATTCAAACAATAAAAATTGTTTTCGAAGAAGAAGCAACAAAATTGGGTGGTTCAATAATTTTTACAGACTTGTGGGATTTCAAACCATTTACTGTTTCGAAAGAAGAAGAGGTTTTTAAAAATATCGAGAAAACTTTGATAAACTTAGGATTAGAACCAAAACCGGTAATTTCACTTGGTGGGAGTGATGCTAATTCTCTAAATGGACGAGGTATCCCATCACTGAACTTAGGAATCGGTGCTCAAAATCCTCATGCAAATGATGAATTTATATTTTTAGAGGATTTAGAAAAATCTTTTGAGATAGCCTTATCTTTAATTGAAGAAATTTAAAAATAGAGGATCATTGCAAGTGAAATTTTTAGTATTCGTTTTAGCAACTTTAATATTTTCAAATAGTCCAGGGAAAGATAAAGGGCATCTCGTTATAATCGGAGGTGGAAAACGCCCGATTTATGTGATGGAAAAAATCATCGAATTAGCGGGGCATGGTAAAATACTTGTAATTCCAAATGCAAGCTCTGAACCACTCGAAACGGCTACTGAACAAGTAAGTCAACTTTCTAAATTGGGCGCCGATGCTGATTTTATTATGTTTGATAAAATTAATGCTGATTCTGATTCTATCCTTAATAAAACTCAAAATGTAACGGGAATTTTTTTCTCCGGTGGTGATCAAAGTGAATTAACCGCTGATTTACTTGGAACAAAATTGTTAGATCGAATCAAAGAA
>JAGUXE010000272.1 GCA_020061995.1 Ignavibacteriales bacterium
ATATTTACAAATCAATTCATATAAATACTAGATACACCTTAACTAGTAATCAATTATCTTTAAATACTCTTAAATCGTTTCCACATACCAAATATTGTATTTTGAAACCACGTAAAATTTTGCGGATATTTCCTAAAATATTTTGGTACAAGTTGAAGTTTTTTTTTATTTATTTTTATATTATGCCATAATAATTTTGAATTACCATCAATAAATACTTCTCCGTCATATCCATAATATATATATGTCACAAATTTCGTACTTTCTCGCAAAGTAATATGATTATTATCATCAATATTGAACAAGGGGAAGTATTCAGATTTTACAAAAAAAGCATTATTAACCAATGTTGAGACCAATTCGTAACCTTTTTGTTTCCCCAATTCAACTAAGGACAACAAACTCGAACCCTGATTAATCGATTCATCGGCTGGTTGAGTAAATAATACTTCATTTGGAATTGTTGGATTAAATTCTATACATATAACTTTAGGTTGATACTTATTGAAAGCTTTCCAAATATGATAATCATTACCATCTACATCTATAGATAAAAAATCAAAACTGGTCGGTATTTCACTTTCCGATAATATATTATCAAGATTGTCAGAATCACTAAATCCAACAAATTTATTAAATGTAAACACATTATTCTTGCCATGATAATTCTTTATAAGATCAGTATATCTTTCTTTTGATCCTTCAATCATTACGGCGTTGTAATTTTTATTATCAATCAAGTATTTCACATTACTTAAGTAAATTCCATCCCAAGCACCAAATTCGACACACCATTTATCCCTATCTGGAATCATTTCCAATATTTTTTCTATTATTCCATCCTCTCCGTTTTGCGAATAAATATTATTCTTAAATTCTAAAAGCCATTTAGGTGATTTATTCATATCATAATCCTTATATGTTGTTATATAACTCTAATAAATTTTTTCAAACTACTTGTAAACGAAATACAATCATATATTCTTTCGTACAATGATTTGGTAATGATCATAGAAAAGGGGTATATAAATTTTTCCCCACTTTTTTATCAAGCAAGCCAAGCATACTTTAATAATTTTTTTTAATAATGCTATATTTACATTAATATCACGATTGATAATTTCACCACCGACAAAACTATATCCATCGCCGAATAACTTCTTAATCAATTCTCTATTAAAAAACGAAAGATGTTCATCAGTATGGAAGTATTTCCATTTTTCTTTAAATATTTTTACTAAAAAAGAATCAGTAATACCTGTTTCAATAACGATATATCCATCTACTTTTAATCTACTTTTTATTTGGATGAATACTTCATGAAAGTCAGATATATGTTCTAAAACATCATAAAGTAGGACCAGATCAAATTCTATATTATTCGGAATATCTAAAATTGATTTATAAGATTTTATTGAATAATTCTCACTCGATATTTTTCTACCATAATCAGATAATTCGACATTGTATTTATTTATATTTTCATCAAATTTATGAAGGAAATAACCATCCCCTCCTCCAAAATCCAGCACATTGAGACTATTGGTAAAAGTAATAAATCTTTTTATAAATTTTTTTCTTCTTTCATAAAGATTTACTTCATTATGTATATAATAATAATTCCTTTTCAATTCTTGATAATAATCATTTTTGAAAACTTCATTCTTCCAAATAAATCCGCAACTTTTACATAGAATTAATTTATAATTTTCACTTAAAGAATAGACTTCATTTTCTTGCAAATTGCAATATGGACAGTTCATAGTATCCTGTTTTTTAATAAATTCCATTTTTTTGAATCAAATTACGCTCCAGCCACCATCAACAATCAAATTTGCACCTGACATATAACTTGAAGCATCAGAAGAGAGGAATAAGATAGCTCCATTATATTCATCTTTATCAGCCATTCTACCTAATGTTGTGCGATAAGCATACTGATTATTAAAAGTATCATCATGATTATCAAAAACGCCCCCGGGGGTTAAGCAATTTACCCGAATATTTTTTTCACGATAGTAGGAAGCAAGGTATTTGGTCAATTGGATAACTCCTGCTTTAGAAATCGCATAAGAAACCGGGGAAGAAAACTTTTCATCCGGGAAATAAATGTTTTTTACACCATCGTATAATCTTTGATCAGCGGCAACTACACCATAAGTCGAAGCAACATTAATAATAACCCCGTTTCCACTTTCAATAAAAATATTGCAAGCCTCTTTACACGCCACTGCCACTCCAATAAGGTTTCCATCAATTACTTTAGACAATGTTTCTTTAGTATATTTTTCAAAGGGAGCATAGAACCCTTCCGGTTTAATCTGAGCATTATTAATCAGAACATCTAATCCATGATATTTATGATTTATGTCATTAAAAAAAGCTACTATACTAACTTCATCAGTATTATCAACATAGAGTGGTAAAGTTTTCTTTCCATCTTTATTTAACTTTTCTGATAAAGCTTTGCATTTCGAAAAATCTACATCACCTATTATAACTATAGCACCAAGTGCCGATAAGTACTCGACATATTGACTTCCGAGTAAACCTGTAGCACCAATTATTGCAATTCGTTTATCTCTTACATCAAATGGATCAGTTGATTTATTTTTCATTGTTTTTCCAAAAGGATTTTGCTGTTAATGCTGTATTTAAAGACTCCATACCATCAAATAAATTGGGTTGGGGTTGTGTTTTTGTCTCAATGCAATCAGTGAAATATCTAATCAATGATAAATACATATCATTTCTATTAAATTCTTTAAAGGTAAAAACATCCGTAACAATATTCTTATTCCTAATTACTTTAATTTCAGCAGTATAAAGATCGCAATGAATTCTTCCGTTTTCACAAATTACTTCAAAATATCTCGAATATCCTCTCGTTAAATAATCAAGGTGGATAGATACCAAAGTATCGTTTTCTGCCTGGTAATGAATTTCGGCAATATCTTCCGTTTCAATTTCAAGGGCTGATAATTTCCCTACCATAGCATGAAAACTTTTTTTTACTTTCCCAAATAAAAAAGAAGCCAAATCAATTTCATGTATCAGATCTAAAACAACACCACCACCTAAATCACTTTTTGCTGAATAGGATACGCGATAATCAGAGTAAGGTCTCCAATCTGGCAAATATTGGCCAACAAAAAAACGTGCGGAATATATTTGCCCCATATTATTACTAGACAATAATTCATAAACTTTTTTCACACATGGATGAAACCTTAGATTATATCCGCACATCCCGAGTCCATGATAATTAGTAAGCAGCTTTTGTAAACTTTTGGCTTCTTCATTATTTGAAACTATAGGTTTTTCTACAAATATATTTTGCTGCATTAGGATCAGTTTTTTTAGGTATGGGAAATGAAGTGAGGTCGGTGTTGATAGAATAATAAAGTCGAACGGTACGGCTAGGAATTCATCGTCAACGTAAATTTCATTTAAGCCGAAAATATTGGATTTTGATTGTGATCGTAAAAGAGTAATGTCACTATATCCAAGCGAAATAAAATTTTCGCAATGTCTCCTTCCAATTGATCCAAAACCGATTACACCGATTTTCAATTTTTCTTATCGTTCAAATTATTCATCCATGCTTCTGCAACGTACCAGTCGTTCATATCGTCAATACAAATTGATCTCTCAAGTGGCATTACATAAGCCAGAATATTTTCACCGTAAAACTTACCAGCCAATATATTTTCTCTTTTAATTACATAAACTGCACCATTTCGCATAAAAGCTTTTGGTTCATAAAGTTGTCGCGGTACACCTTCCGGTTCAGGTTGCCAAATAGGTTCCAATTTCCCTTCAATAATTTTTTTCATGAGTATAGGATGGAATTGATTTGCTTCGTTTACACTGACCACAGAATCCGGGTTTTGCGCAGCAAACATTTCAATAGCTTCATCGATATCTTCTGTTTTCTTTAATGGTGCTGGTGGTTCAAGATATACAATAATATTGTAGTCTAATGCATCCATTTTTTCCATTTGTTTCAACGCGTGCTTGACAACCCCAATTGCTTTTGCTGTATCATTTGCCAACTCGATTGGTCGTAAAAATGGAACTTCTGCCCCAAATTGTTTTGCAATTTCTGCTATTTCAATATCATCTGTCGATACTATGAGTCTATCAATATATTTGCTCTTTAGTGCTTCTTCTATTGTGTAAGCAATTAATGGTTTACCGGAAAGAATTTTAATATTCTTGCGAGGAACTCCTTTTGATCCGCCGCGCGCCGGTACGATTCCTAAAACCCTTTTCCCTCCTATCATATTTTAAACCGTTCCAATGTTTTTTTGTATTCTTGCCATTCACCGGTATCTAACCAGGAATTTTCACTTATTGGAAAAACCCCGACCCTTCCTCCGTTTTCTCTCACTCTTTCAATTAAATGAGTGATATGATAAAACATGTTTTCAGGTATTAACTCTAATATTTCAGGATTAACTATATACATACCTGTTGAAGCTAAAAAAGAATATTCAGGTTTTTCGGTGAATTTAGTTAATACACCTCCGTGCTCAATTTCACAAACTCCATATGGTACCTTGTGATTCATTGTTGATGCAACCAAACTGATATCGTAATTATTTTTTTTGTGGAAATTCAATAGTTCAGTATAATCGGTATCAATTATTATATCACAATTAGTTACTAAAATTGGTTTGTTTAATTTCCCATGAAGGAAAGCTAATGCACCAATAGTCCCCAATTGTTTTTTTTCTTCAATATACTCAATCGAATATGAAGGATTCAGTTCTTCAAAATATGATTTAATTATTTTTGCTTTATGATTAATGGATACTATAAAATGGTTGATCGAAAAGTTTTGAAATTTATCCATAATTAATTCAATTATGGTTTTATCACCAATCGGTATTAAAGGTTTAGGTAATATTTTTGTAAAAGGTTCTAAGCGTGTCCCCTGTCCGCCCGCCATAATAACTACATGACAATCCAACTCCTTTACTTGAGGTGGAAATTCCATTGGTTCAAACATCTCATCCCAAAAAAGGATATCTAGTATTTTTCCATCAAAATCCAATACAGGGATTGCTGAATACTTTTCTTTTAATATTTCTTTTTTAACTAACTGAAAATCATATCCTTTAACGACTGAATAGGGTTTTGGATTGCAAGCATTTTGAACCACATTCTCCAAATCACTCCCGGATAGTATCCACCTTCTTATATCGCCGTCAGTAAGGGATCCGATCAATCTTTGAGCATCATCAACAAGAAATAGTATTTTGCCGTGTGAGAGATCAAGCTGCTTCATCGCCGATTTAACAGTAATGGTTGAGTGAATCAGATATTTATCTATTTCTTTATTCATATTTTGAAAATGTTTTTTTTATAAAATTAGTGAGTTCCATTTTTGGTTCAAATTTGCAGATTTGCTTGAAACAATCAAAGTTTAGGTCATCAATATTTTCAATCGGTTTTATGGTATTGAACTCGGTAATAAATTTGGAATTACATACTTGCTCTATCAGTGAAATTATTTGATTAACTGTATATTTATCATTAGTGGCAACATTATATGTACCGAACAAATTCAACACAACTGAAGAGGAAATTGCATTTGCACAATCATTAACATGGATAAAGTATCTTTCTAGCGAACCATCGTTATTAAATTGCAATTTCTCTCCTGATAACGAGGCTTTCAATAAATAAGCAAATAGTCCTTTTTTTTGGTCTTCACCATAAAGATTTGCTAATCTTAGTATACAATATTTTTCCGACGTAAGAGTACTTTTAATTTTATACTCCGCAAATGCCTTTAATGCTGCATAGCTACTTTCCGGATTAATTGGATTCATTTCATCTGCATATTTACAAGTACCATATATTGCAACAGTAGAGATATGGAAAATCTTTTTTTTGTAGAGATTAACCGCATCTACAATGTTCTCAATACCCATTGTATTGATATCAAAACAAACTTTTATAGGTGAAGTAATTTGACCGGTACAATTTATTATCAAATCATAGTTTTGTATCTGAAAATTAACGCATTCTTTATCCAGAACATCAATTTTAATAAATTTCTGCTTCAGGACTAATGGTTCAACTAAATCTCCGATGGTTAAATCAAAATCAATGATATTCTCAAACATCTTCGCAATCGAAGTCCCAAGATAACCTGACCCACCAAGTAATAATATTTTTTTAGTCATGGAAAATTTTCTGAACAATTCCATTCAATGAAATACCTTTTAATACTTCAACTATTTTTTCAGCTGAATTTCCATCACCATATGGGTTTTGAATTGTTTTTACATAACTTCGGAATTCCTCATCAAAAACTGCTTTTTTGATAGCTTCCAATATACTTTCTTTTACATTAGGTACATCAATCACATTACCGGCTCTCTCCCTCCCCTGTTGCCTAGTCCCTATATTGATAGTAGGTATCTTTAAAGTAGGTGTTTCATGTATTCCTGAACTTGAGTTGCCGATTAATGCGTCTACATTTCGATAAAGATTTACAAAAACATTTGTCGGTAGACTTGGAAACCACTTTACACCGTTTGCTTTTATATACGCAATAATTTTGGAGTGTCCTGCATCATTATTCGGTAACAGAAAGACACATTGTACACCTGATTCTTTGATTGCCTCAATAGTTTCTTTAATTTGGGCAAATGAATCCATCCATTCAGTGGTTACAGGATGTTGAATCATGAGTAAAGTTGGTCTTGAAAAATCTATATCTAACTCTTTTTCAATTGCTTCTTTATTTAGATACGGGGTATTTATCAAAACATCTATTGAGGGACATCCAACAACAAATATTGACTCAGGTTTTTCACCCATCCTTATTAATCTTTGTTTTGATAATTCTGTCGCTGGAAAATGTAAGTGTGCAAATTTACTCATTGCATGTCTGATACTTTCATCAATACTACCAGTAACTTCTCCTCCCTGTATATGGGCAACAGGGATATTCATATGAGCCGCTGCCACAGTTACGGCAAAATTCGCTCCAATATCAAACCCTGATAAGACCAAATCCGGTTTTGCTTTTTCCAATTGGTTAACCAACCCCATCATCACTCTGCTCATTGCGCGCATCATTTCAGCTCCGGAATCCTCTCCGCCTTCAATAAACATCGGGATTTGAGCATTAATTTTAAATCCATCATTAGTAATATAATTAACATCTTTCCCGTGAGTTTCTAACAAACAGATTCCTGTGACAACAAGATAAATTTCGAAGAATGGATCTTGACTTAGTTTTTCTAAAATTGGTTTATACCTGCTGTAATCAGCTCTTCTTTCTACAACTATAAAAATTTTTCGCATTATAATTCTATATCATC
>JAGUXE010000068.1 GCA_020061995.1 Ignavibacteriales bacterium
ACCTACTTTTATCTCAGTTTTTCGTTCGTTTTTCATTTTGCAAAATCTCTTCTATTAAAGATTTTATTTCAACAATTTCACTAGTTGATATTTTTTTATCATCTAACGATTTATTTAATTTAATTCCTAACTTTTCTAGTGTACTCATTTCAATTGTTTTCAACTCTCTTATATCCGTAGTAAAATGTTTTATAAGGGAGTCTAGATCTTCTTTCTGAGGGGTTTCCGGCAATTTTTCAAATTTCTCATAAAATTCATCAAGAGCAATGTTTATTGCAAAATCTTGAATTGGTTTTTTTACAAAATCATCAAATTTATTTGTGACAATATAAATAATTACCGCCAAAAATATTGTCGAAATTATTAGAGTCTTTACAAAACAACCTGTTTTCATTTTACTTTTTCTATTTGAATTTTTAGAATTCTTTTTTTCAATGTTTGCTTGACTATAAATTTAAAATCGTTCGAAATAACAAAGTATCCTTCTTTAGGTATAGTTCCTGCATGATTAAGGATTAATCCACCCAGAGTTTCAAAACTATCATCTTCGGTATCAATTGCTATATTCAACATTTCATTTATTTCTGTTATTGAGATGTCCCCTCTAACCAAAATACTACCATCAATATTTTTAACAACCGGTTCATCTTCGATATCATATTCATCTCGAATCTCACCTAATATTTCTTCAATAATATCTTCTAAAGAAACTAAACCTGCGGTTCCCCCATACTCATCAATGATTATCGCAATATGCATTTTCTTTTCTTGAAATTCCTGCATTAAGTCGCTAACAAGTTTTGTTTCAGGTACAAATATCGGTTTGCGTGCAATTTTTAACAAATTAAGTTGTTTATGACTCGACTTTACTTTTAAATAAGGAAGTAGATCTTTAGCATAAATAATCCCGACGATCTCATCCAGATTTTCTTTATATAGAGGGAGACGACTATGTCCTGAATCTGTAATAATTTTCATTATTTCATCCAGAGTAGAATCAAAACTTATTGCAGCAATATCAACTCTCGGTTTCATAATTTCTTTTGCAGTAACAGATTTGAATGATACAATGCTTTTAATTAAAGAGTGTTCATTATCTTCAATTGTCCCCAAATCATGTCCAACTTCTGCTAGATGTTTGTAGTCCAAATGACTTAAAGCTTTTTTCCTTTTAAGACGTCCTAATCGATTAGAAAGCAATTGTATTAATTCACTCAGTAATTCTGCGATTGGATAAACAATAACACTTAATATATATAATGGGAAAACAACAAATTTGCTGTACTTTAATGGATTTTTAGAAGCCCAAATTTTTGGAGAAATTTCACCAAAAATAATTATAATGGAAGTGAGTAAAAATATCTGAATTGTTAAAATTATTTCAGTTGAAAAACCATTAGCGGAGGCAAATTCTAAAGCATAAAACACAGATAAAATTGATAAGGCAACGTTAACTAAAGTATTTCCGATTAATATTGTAACCAACAATCTTCTTGGTGCATCAAGCAAGATATTTAAATAATGAAGAATAAGAGGATTGTTGGCTAACTGTAAGTTGGTCTTTTTTTTATTCAAAGAAAAAAGTGCAACTTCAGATCCGGAAAAAAAAGCGGACAACGCTACTAGAAAAAGTATCGATATAAAAATTAATAATGAATATATTTCCAAATAGCTTGAAGCCTTTTAATGTTCAAAAAAAATTAAAACGGAAGATCATCTTCTTGAACAGGTTCTCCGCCAAATTGTTCATCCGCACTCCTAGTTCCGCTTGAACTACCTTCAGAATAACTGCCATCTCGTGAATCAAGAGGAATCAGCTTTTCACAAACAACTTCGGTTGAATACCTTTTCACACCATCTTTGTCAACATAATCACGTTTACTCAATCTTCCCTCAACAAATACTTTTGCTCCTTTTTTGAGAGATTCTTTATAAAAATCAGATAGACTAAATGCGATTATATTATGCCAGGTTGTTTCATTTTCCCATTTCCCGTCTTTACTTTTATAACCATGAGTAGTTGCAACAGAAAAAGAAGTAATTGCAGTGTTACTATTGGTAGTAAATCGAGTCTCGGCATCTCGTCCTAGATTCCCTATTAATTGAATTCTATTTAATGAAAATGCCATATATCCTCCGTTTATTGTAATGTTTTTTGATTTGTTAAAATATAAATTAAAAAACGGTTAATTTCAATAATTAACCGTTTTATCTAACAAAAGATTGTTATTTAAGGAATGTCATCTTTTTTGAAATTAATTTATTACCCTGTTGTAATCTGTAAATATATATACCCGTACTAAGTTTTGAAGCATCAAAAATGGAAGAATGAATAGTCCCCTTTACAGGAATTCCATTAAATAAAGTTTCTATTTCTTCTCCAAGTGCATTAAATACTTTCAAAGTAGCATACTCTGAACTTTCAAAACTAAATTGAATCGATGTTGAAGGATTAAAAGGATTTGGATAGTTTTGAGATAATTCAAACTTCATAATAATTCTATCAATATCAACTTCCACTACACCTAAATAGTTTGAAGAACCATCAAAGTCTATCTGTTTTAATCGATAGTAATGTTTTCCTTCGGTTAAATTTGCATCAGTATAACTATATTTTGATGAAATTACACTTGTTCCGTTACCCTTAATAAATGCAATTGTATTAAATAATAATCCATCAAGACTTCTTTGTAATTCGAATCCATTATTATTTATTTCAGTTGCAGTCGTCCAACTAATTATCACATTGTTGAGATTTGTTGAAGCAATGAAGGAAGTTAATTCTACCGGAACCGTTATGTTTCCAGCATAATTTTGAAGTGTTGTTTGAACTCCAGACCATGCTGTAGTATTTTGATCATCAGGACAAGCATCGAATGTAGCATGATCGTTATTATCACCGGTTAAATAGAATTGAACATCCATTAATTGGAAATCACCTAATGAACTTAAAAGTACTCTTCCTTCAACCCAGCCGTCTTGATCCGTACCGGAAATATTTTCTCCAAAATTTGAAATAGAATATGATGTTCCTACACCGCTCCAGGAACTACCTCCCCAAGCATGCAACTCAGAGTAGCTTCCAAAAGTCCCTCTAAAAATGAAATCGGGTAAATTTGTGTGTGCATAAACGATATTCCTTGACCAACTTTCTGTTGAGCCACCACCTACTTTAGTATTAATTAAAAAAGCCCATGCTTGCCAATTACTTGCCGTTATTTCAGCACCGAAGTAGACATATTTATCATCAAATTTTACATAAAGTTTTTTAGCATTAGAACCTGCCCATCCAACTGTTCCATTAGCAATGCCAACCGGTGAACCCCAGACTTCTTCACCGTCAAATTGACCATCAATTATCGGTGAAATAGTACCTGGAAGAGGTTTATTTATAGTAATCTTTTCTAAATATGAGACTGTTCCATTTGAACCTATAACATAAAACGTTTTATTATTCGCAATAGCTGAAGAGCCTACTGCAAGCGCTTGTCCTTCAAGACCAAAATTACCTCCTCCGATAATTGCTCCTGTTGCTGTACTATAAGTCCTATAAGCGCGATTTCCAGGAATTGATAACAGGATTGCACCTTCTCCGTCACTAAAATTCATTCCATGAACTGTTTGATTAATATTTGGCCAATCTGCTGCAGGTGCCCAAGTTCCACCAATATTAACATATTTCACTAAACCTTTTGTGTTTGTACCTGTTCCGTTGGAGGAGATGAATATTTGATTACCAGAGGCATTACCCATAGCTGTATAATTTGGATCTCCATCATTAGATTCCAAAAAGAGAACTTGTTCCGTAAACGCGTTAACTCCAGGAGAATTTTGGTAAACTTTAAAAACATCTCCATTTGTTCCTCCTGTCCATACAAGATAAACTACAAGCGAACCATCAGAATATTTTCCAGAAATCCTCATATATCTACATGTTTTTGTAGTTACATAATCATCTGTTCCATTCGCTGCTTTTAATGTGAATGCTGGAGTTACACCATCTTGAGGGAAAGCATGAACTTTTTTTGTCCCATATTCATATACATAAACCACCCCATCACCATCAACTGAGAGACCATATGGAGATGCAGTTCCATTCCAGGGAAGTCCACCAGGAATAGTGGTTGCAATTTGACCAGATGGTGCAGGTCGAACAGTTGCAGTATCTAAAACAGATTTATCCCAATACCAAACTCCCTGTGAACCGACTTTACTATCAGTAACATAAACTCTTCCTGAATGGGTAAACCCTTCGGTACGATCGACTGCAACATCACGGTAGTATTGAGTTACACTAACTCCGGCTGCTCCTGTGGGATTCCAAACATTTGTAAAGCGATACGTTGTGTCTTGTGCAAACATTGTTGCCACTGACACAATAATTAAAATTGAAGTTGTAAATAGTTTCATAGTTACCTCTTTTTGATGATTAAATTTAAATTCTGTTATCGTTCAATTTTTACAATAAATGAATCGGTATATTCTTTTATTTTCCATAACTCATTACGAGTTTTTTCAGCTTCTTGTTTAGAGTTAACCGGATTAAGTTGTACAACCCATAAATTAACATCACTCCCATAACTTACAATTACTTCTTTATTTAATTTTTTTCTACTTAGATTAGCAAACTCATCAGCTTTTGGTTGTGAGGTAAATGCACCAATTTGTACAGTATAATACACTGACTTCCGAACTGTCGGTACTGGTGGCGGAGGAGGTTGGGGTTTTGTATTTTCATCTGTTGGAACTTCATCAAAAACATAAACAGAATCAGGTGGAAATTCATTGTTTTGATCTGATGTATCTTGAGACGATGAGCAGCCAATTATAAATAGAAAAGACATTGAAAGGAATAATAATAAAGACTTCATAGAGATACTCATATTTTTGAATTTAATAATATCAAAAATATGAACTTTGGACT
>JAGUXE010000401.1 GCA_020061995.1 Ignavibacteriales bacterium
ACACGCATGGGCTATAATTTATTCGGAAAAATTGATAGAATAGATTTAGAAGCAAACAGTCCTAATATCAAAGTTATTGATTATAAAAGGGGAATTAAGAAAGCCGGATTAAAAGAGGATATTTATCGTGGCTTATCGCTGCAACTTCCCGTTTACCTGTATGCAGCAAAATTAATTGTAGAAAAAAAAATGAAGATCAATGCAGAACCAGCGATTGCTTCAATTTACTCACTTAAACCCGGGAATAGTTTTGGTGAAGAAGAAATCAAATTATATGGTGGGAAAAAAGAATTCAACAATGCATCTGAAGATGAAAAGAAAATAATAGTTACGAAAAATCAAGAGATTTTGGCCGATACTTTAAAAAAAATTGATGGGTATATAACATCAATATCAGAAGGAAAATTTAACCTTTCCACTTTAGAAGATAAAAGTGAAAAAATATGTGCTTATTGTGATTTCAAAGGTGTCTGCAGGATTAATGAATTGGTAAATGAATAAATCTGGAGGAAAAGAATAAGTCGGATATAGTTAGTTGGATGGACTTGAATTGTCGACTTGCCTTGACATCTAAGTGTAAATTAATTAATTTTGTGCTGCCACTGCTAAAAAGATAGCGGTGGCAATTTTTTTTAAAATAATCCAATCATAAAAAAAAGAATATCATGCAAGACGGAAACTTTGTATATCTAACCAAGGAGCGGTTATTTGAGCTCGAAAGAGAACTCAAAGAAATGAAAACAAATGGAAGAAAATCGATTGCTGCAAAAATTGCCGAAGCCAGAGCTCACGGTGATTTATCGGAGAATGCAGAATATGACGCGGCTAAAGAAGCACAGGGACTTTTCGAACTTAAAATATCTAAGCTAGAAGATACTCTTCGTCGAGCTTCATTGATTGATGCTTCTCAGTTTCCGACAGATTCAATTCATATTCTTTCAAAAGTTCAGATTAAAAACATCAAGACTAATAAAATTTTTGATTATATGCTCGTTTCTCCTGAAGAAGCTGATTTCCAAGCAGGCAAAATTTCTATTACATCTCCGGTTGGACAAGGGTTATTAACAAAAAAGGTTGGAGATAGAGTAAGTGTAAAAGCTCCTGCCGGTATATTAGAATTTGAAGTATTATCAATTAATCACTAAGAAAATAGATTATCGTTTTTGACAGACGAATCATACATAAAATTGACTCTTGAAATTGCTAAAAAAGGGATTGGAAACGTTAGCCCGAATCCCCTTGTCGGGTCTGTTATTGTTAAGGAAACTAAAATAGTTTCCGCAGGGTATCATGAAAGATTTGGTCAAGCACATGCAGAAATCAACGCAATCAATAATGCCCACGAATCTTTAAAGGGGACCACTTTGTATGTGAATCTTGAACCATGTTCACATCACGGTAAAACCCCACCATGTGTTGATGCAATAATTAAAAGTGGAATAAAAAGAGTTGTAATTGGTACTCTTGATGTAAATCCTTTTGTGAGCGGTAAGGGAGTTCAGAAATTAGTTAGTAACGGTATTGAAGTAAAAGTAGGTGTGATGGAGAAGGAATGCGTTGAGTTAAACAAGTTCTTTTTTAAATATATTAAATCAAAAATTCCATATGTAGCTTTAAAAACCGCCCAAACATTAGACGGAAAAATTGCCGATCTTGGTGGAGATTCAAAATGGATAACCAGCGAACCATCAAGACGATATGTACATCTATTAAGGTCAAAGTATGATGCTGTACTTGTAGGTAAAAAAACTGTGGAGATTGATGACCCTTCGTTAACTGTAAGATTGGTAGAGGGAAGAAACCCGTTTAGAATTGTGTTGGACTCATCTTTAAAATTAAAATTGAGTTGTAAAATATTTAATTGTACTGATGCAAATACTATTATTGTTACTTCAGCGAAATCAAAAACTAATATTAACAAAATTAAAAATTTAACAGCGCGTGGAATTAAATTGTTATTCGCTAAAAGCAATACCAATGGAGAAATTAACTTAAAATCAGCATTAAAAGAGATTGGTAAGTTAGGTATTTCTTCAATTCTTGTTGAAGGGGGAAGTGGAATATTTTCATCGTTTGTTAGACAAGACATTTTTGATGAAATTAATACATTCATAAGTCCGAAATTATTGGGAAATGGAATCCCTGTCTTTGGTGATTTGAATATTCGCAATATCAATAAAGCAAAAACTTTAAGAATTAGCTCATTTGAAAAAATTGGTGAAGATTTGTTGATCGATCTTAGGAGGTAGTTATGTTTACAGGATTAGTCGAGGAAATTGGAATTGTAAAGGAGAAAACCTCAATAGGTGGTGGCATTAGATTTAAATTTTCGGCTAAAACAATTCTTGAAGACATACATACCGGCGATAGTATAAATGTGGATGGTGTATGCCAAACCGTTATTGATTATGGAGTAAATTATTTTTCTGTTGAATCAGTTGAGGAGACATTAAAAAAAACAACTTTAAGTAGTTTAGCCATTAATTCAAAAGTAAATCTAGAACGTTCAATGAAAGCTAGCAGCAGATTTGGTGGGCATTTTGTTTTAGGTCATGTTGATTCGGTTGGCAAAATTCAAGAGATTACAAAACTTTCAACAAGCTATAAAATTAAAGTTAGTTTCGATGAAAAGTATTCTAACTATTTAATTTCTGTTGGCTCGATTTCTATTGATGGGGTCAGTTTAACCTTGGCAGAGGTTAACAGAAATAGTTTTTCAGTTGCTATCATCCCTCATACTTGGACCAATACAATATTTGCTTTTAAGAGAGTCGGTGATTTTGTGAATTTAGAGTTTGACGTTATTGGAAAATATGTTGCTAAATCTTTAGGTAAATCTGATTTGCATTTATCAGAGAATTGGCTTAAAGAAGCCGGTTACTAAATGAAGAGTATAGAAGAAAAAGTTCTTAGATTTATTGACAGTAATAAGTTAATTCTGAAAAATGAAAATGTGCTTGTTGCATTAAGTGGTGGAGCTGATTCGGTTTTTGCACTCTATTTTCTTAATAAATTTAAAAGAAGATTAGGTATTACAATATCGGCAGTACATTTGAATCACTCATTAAGAGAATTTGATGCTGATAGTGATGAAAAGTATTGTGAAGAATTTTGTAGAAGTCTTGATATAAACCTATTTAAAAGAAAAATTTCTATTGCAACCATATCAAAGAAGAATAAAACCTCTCTAGAAGAAACAGGTAGAGCAGAACGCTATAAATATTTTTCAGAACTTTCTAAGGAGTTTAAGTTTGATAAAGTTGTTACTGCCCATCATAAAGACGATAACGCTGAAACAATCTTACTTAATTTATTTCGTGGTACAGGAATTCATGGCTATTCCGGAATACCATTTAGACGTGGCAATGTGGTACGTCCGATTTTAGTTTTATCGAAGAAAGAAATATTAACTTATTTAAATAAGTATAAAATCTCTTATATGACGGATGTCACCAATTTTTCTGATGTTCACATTCGAAACATAATTCGTAATCAGATTATTCCTTTGGTTGAGGGGAAAATTAATCCCCAATGGAGCAATTCTCTCTTCACTTCGTCTCAAATAGTTAACAGTTATTTGGAATTAATTGATAAACGGTTTTTAAGTCGCTTAAGAAAAAAGTTAATTTGCGAAAGGGATGATTCACTTTACATCAATATTGAAGAATTGAAAAAGGAAGAAAAGTTTCTAATTACTGAATTATTTAGGAAATCAATTTCGGACAAGTTTTTAATAGAATTATCTTTTATAGATATTGAGAAAATTTTTGAACTTGGACTCTCTGATAAAGCAGGCAAAAAGATTTCATTAAAAGAAAATATTGTTGCAATAAGGAATCAAACCGAATTAGAAATTTACACACACAAAAAAAAGATAAAACAAAAAGTTAAAATAAAAGTCGGAGAATCAGTTCAGTTTGAGGATGGGATCATAACAATTATCGCATCAAAGAGAAACAAAAAAATTTTCAACCGAAATAAAACCAACAAAGTTGAATACATCGATGGTGATTTAATTAAAGGCGAATTTGAGTTGCGAACATGGGAAGACGGTGATTATTTTTACCCACTGGGAATGGAACAAAAGAAGAAGATTTCTGATTTCTTAACCGACAGCAAGGTTAAATCATCTCAAAAAAAAAATGTTCATGTACTTATAAATAAAAAGAGAATAGTTTGGGTTGTCGGTTATAGAATCAGCAATCTTTTCAAGCTGACTAAAGAAACTAAAAATATTTTACGTTTACAACTGGATCAAAAATGGAAAAAATAATAATTGGTAACGAAATCTTCATCCCCTATATAACGGAAGAAATAATTCAAAAAAGAGTTAAAAAATTAGGTCAAACTCTTTCGCTAGACTACAAAGATAAAGTTCCAGTTTTTATCGGAATTTTAAATGGATCTTTCTTATTCATGTCCGACTTGATAAAGAATTTCGAAGGTGATTGCGAAATTGATTTCCTAAAGTTATCAAGCTATGGTGATGAAAAAATTTCGTCTGGTCGGGTAAAAATGCTAAAGGAACTGAATTGTGAAGTTGACGGTCGCGATCTTATCATTGTTGAGGATATTGTAGATTCAGGATTGTCAATAAAATTTATGGAAGACTTAATCGCCGAGCATCACCCCTCATCGATGAAGGTAATATCGCTTTTAGTGAAACCCAACAGCCTTAAATATAATGTTAAAATTGATTATATTGGCTTTGATATTCCTAGCAAATTTGTAATAGGATATGGACTGGACTATGCACAGAAGTATAGAAATTTACGATCGATTTACGTTTTAAGTGAAGAAAACTAATTAATTTAAGGATTAATACTGATTTTATGGAAGATAAAAATAAGCAAACGCAAAAAGGACCAAAAGGGAACGGACCAAACAAAACGGACGATAATTTCGATTGGTCAAAAATAATAAGAATGGTTTTTGGATGGGGCGCGGTTGTAGTTGCGGCAGTTATTGCAATGCAATTACTAAAAACCGGTTCTACTACCTATGTTGAAATACCCTACAATCAATATGAACAACTCCTATTGAATGAAAAAATCAAAAAAGCCGCAGTAACAAAATCTGATATTAATGACTATTATTTTAAGGGTGAATTGGTTGCTGAAGAAATGATAGAAATAAATTCAAAAGGCGTAAAAGTAAGATTTATTTCGGTTTACCTTCCTGAACCTTTGGTTAAAGAACAAGAAATTTTATGGAAACAGTACAAAGTTGATTATTCATTCGAAAAACAATCCAATGAATGGGTAAATATCATTCTCGGGATGATTCCTTGGATTTTATTAATTGGTATTTGGTTTATCTTCATGCGCAGAATGCAAGGCGGTGGAGGTGCCGGAGGTACAAGGGGTATTTTCAGCTTTGGTAAAAGTAAAGCAAAACTCATCACACAGTCGCAACATCGCGTTACATTTCAAGATGTTGCTGGTGCAGATGAAGCGAAATTTGAACTTCAAGAGACAATTGAATTCCTAAAAGAACCCACAAAATTTCAACGACTTGGCGGGAAAATCCCACGTGGAGTATTATTATTAGGACCTCCCGGGACAGGTAAAACATTACTCGCAAGAGCTGTCGCCGGTGAAGCGGGAGCCCCATTCTTTTCAATCAGCGGTGCTGACTTTGTTGAAATGTTTGTTGGAGTAGGTGCCAGCCGTGTTCGTGATCTTTTCGAACAAGGAAAGAAAAATGCTCCATGTATTATTTTTATTGATGAAATTGATGCTGTCGGTAGACAGCGGGGTGCGGGTCTTGGTGGCGGACACGATGAACGCGAACAAACCCTTAATCAACTTCTTGTTGAAATGGACGGATTTGAGCAAAATAGCGGTGTTATTATTATTGCAGCTACAAATCGTCCAGATGTTCTTGACCCGGCATTATTGCGTCCGGGGAGATTTGATCGACAGGTTGTTGTTGATCGACCTGATGTTAAAGGGCGTGAAGGAATTTTTAAAGTTCATACACGACATATTCCTCTTGATACAGATGTCAACATTGAGATTTTGGCGAAAGGAACACCGGGTCTTGCTGGTGCAGAATTAGCAAATCTTGT
Source organism: Ignavibacteriales bacterium (assembly GCA_020061995.1). The sequence continues at coordinate 6,071 of JAGUXE010000401.1, forward strand.
AAATGAAGCTGCGTTACTTGCTGCAAGAAAGAACAAAAATAAAGTTTCAATGATTGATTTTGAAGAAGCAAAAGATAAAGTAATGATGGGAATGGAAAGAAAGAGCATGATTATTTCTGAAGAGGAAAAAAAGACAACCTCTTACCACGAAATTGGTCATGTCCTTGTAGCTAAAAGGATTCCTGAAGCTGATCCGGTTCACAAGGTTACAATTATCCCCCGAGGAAGAGCATTAGGTGTCACCAGTTATCTCCCTATGGATGAAAAACATACTTATTCAAAGTTATACTTAGAAGCTGTAATCACTTATGCGCTTGGTGGAAGAGCCGCAGAGAAATTAGTTTTCAATCATTTTACAACAGGTGCCGGTAACGATATAGAAAAAGCTACAAAAATTGCCCGTAAAATGGTTTGTGAATGGGGTATGAGCGAAAAACTCGGACCTCTTAGTTATGGTGCAAAGGAAGAAGAGATATTTCTAGGTCGTGAAATTCAAAAACATCGTGACTATAGTGAAAAAACTGCTATTGAAATTGATGAAGAAGTTCGGAGCATTGTAAGTCGTTGTATGGAGCGTTCTGAGCAAATTCTTAGAGATGATATGGATGCACTTCATTTACTCTCTAAAGAATTACTTGAACGTGAAATTTTAGATGGTGAAGAAATCAATAAACTCTTAAATGGTGAATCACTTCCTCCAATTGATAAAACAAATGGCTCCGCTAAAAATGGAACAGATGAAGAAATACCTGAACATGTGAAAAAACTAATCGATCAACGAAAACCTTCAGAACCATTGAAAAATGATTGATTCGGTAGATAGTGCTACAATTAATTATAGAGATGAAATCATCAGAAAGATGGTTCATCTCTGTAGTCTTTCTATCCCTATTACATACTATTTTATCTCCCGATACGATGCAATAATAATTCTGAGTATTCTAACAATAACAGCCGTGATCATTGATGTTAGCCGTTATTTTAATCCAACTCTAGAAAGAATGGTGCGAACCTATCTCGGCTTCATGATGCGTGAACATGAGTGGGATAGAAAAAAGAAAAATCTTAATGGTGCAACATATGTTTTCATATCAGCCCTCGCATGTGCAATTATTTTTCCTAAAGTATTTTTTATAACCGGTTTTGTTGTGTTAATTATCAGTGATACTTCGGCAGCTTTAATCGGTAGAAAATTCGGAAAGAATAAATTTCTTGCTAAAAGCCTTGAAGGAACCTTAGCTTTTTTTATAACTGCAGTTGTTGTAGTTTTTCTCACTCCTAAAATTACCGGGGAACCTTTAGAGTATCTCATTGGTATAATAGCCGTTGCAGTTGGTGCGATTGTTGAAAATATTTCCTTTGGAATTGCTGACGATAACCTTTCTATTCCAATGTCAATCGGGCTTACAATGTGGGGTTTATATTTAATATTTTTTCCCGGACTTGAATTGGTATTGGTGAATGTTCCAAGGTAATCTATGAAAAATGCTTTTTCGCTTATTCTTATAATATCTTCGATATTTCTTATTGGTTGTGATACAACTTTAAAACCTGCACGAGGGATTGAAAACGAGATAATTGTTTTTGCCGATTCTGCTGAATTTGCGGAATTGAAAGTTTCTTTGGAACAAGTTTTCGAAAGGGAAATAGAAACTCCACAACCCGAAAAAATATTTGAGCTGAAAAGGGTTAATTATTCTGAATTTCAAAAATTCAGAACAATGAAGAACATAATTTTTGCTGCTCCGATTAATTCGGACAATGAAATAGCTCAATTTATTAAGAACTCTTTAGATTCTACTGCAACTGCTCAGATAAATAATAAAGAGACCTCTTATATTCTCAAAAAAGATTTATGGGCTAAAGGACAACTTGTACTTTTGCTTTCTGCACCTACTTTAGGGGAATTAGAATTCGAATTAGTTAGGAACGGAAATAAACTCAGTTATGCCTTTCAAAAAGCCTCAGATGCGCGATTGCTGACCACAATCTACAATGCTAGATATGAGCAAAAAGATATTGAAGCTAAATTGCTTAAAGATTACGGATGGATGATTTATGTACAGGCCGATTTTACGCTCGCAGTAAATCGTTCGGATGAAAATTTTGTTTGGTTACGTCGTTCCCCCAATTCTGATATGGAAAGATGGATATTTGTTCATTGGATAGATAATGCATCTCCTCTGATGTTGAGCAGAGATTCTATAATAGCTGTTCGAAACAGATTAACGGAAAAATTTTATAGAACAAGTGATGATCACTATTTTGTTACAATTGCTGACTCAGTTATTAATACAACAGAAATTAATTTTAATAATCGTTATGCACTCTATTCTCAAGGATTATGGCGAACTACAGATAAATATATGGGTGGACCATTCGTAAGCTATACTTTTTACGATGAGAAAACTCAAAGATTATATATGGTTGATGGTTCTATTTATGCCCCAAAATATTACAAGCGCAATTTAATTCAACAGGTCGATGTGATTTTACAATCATTTCTGACCGAATCAGAAGTATCAGTTGAACGAAAGGAATCACTATTCAAAGAGATTAAATAATAGTAATTGTTTTTGTATTGAAGTTGACTTTAACTAGCCTCTATTATTCAATATTTGACGTTGATCTGTTAATAACTTCAGTAAGTCCTTTAGGAACCGGGTAATCAGGAAACTCTTTTTTAAGTTTTTTGATATATACTTTTGCACGTTGTAACTTATCGTACTGCATCTCATATAAAGCGCGTCGGACTAACATTCCACCAATCAATTTCTCAATCGTATCATGATAATAATTTCGTTTTTCCGGGAAACGTATTGAAAATTCAGGGTCTTTTGCATGCAGATATTCTCCTCCTTTATTCACTTTAAAAAAGAAAATTTCCGGCACCAATGTATAACCTTCGGGGAGTGCAAATTGTCCTTTTTGCATTTCATTTTCAAATACTTCCGGTGCAATATAAAAAGTCCTTTTATCATAATTAACCGCAACCAAATCTGTCATTATTTTTTGAAAGAGATTTTCAAGTAATTGAGGATTGAAATTTTCACTTCTTTCAAATGGTTTAAGAGCCTGAAGGAATTGATCAACGGTTGGTTGTAAACTTGAAATTATTCCCGGGTGATAATTTTCTAATTGATTGTAATACCAAGACCTTCTCAGCAATTCTTTATCTATGATAATTAAATCTCTTCTATAATCTTCGACAAACTGAAAATAATAAGAAGCAGATAAAAAATAATCCCATTGATAAGAAAATATGATACTATTATGATCTGAAGACGCAAGTAATTCCTTAGTATAATCTTCGAATATATAAATATCACTTTGGTTCACTTTATTAAATGTTAGACCAACGTGCACAGAAATGAAAACAAATATCGTAATCGCAGCAAGGTTATTATTAAGCTTTTTATGCTTCAGCCAATCGAATATCAATACTATCCCAAAAGCAGCAAACATTGACAATGCAAAGTATGCTAACAAGAAATAGGTATCAATATCAACTATATCGTAATTGATGGAATAAAAAATTGTTGATATTAACAAAATTAATGTGAAAACAAAAAATCGTCTGGCTTTGAAATAACTTAAGAATAAACCAATAATCGAAAGGATTAAGTTTATAGTTAATTCGGATGGCAAATTATTAAAGAAAAATAGTAATTGTTTTTTCGCAGAGTCGAATGAGGAGAATAGCCACACTTGATATTGCTTACCTGAAATGTGTCTCAATATTCTTTCAACATCAATCGTATTTCCCCAGTTCAATATGGGATTTTGTGATGCACGGATCGGCAAGTATGAATAAAACAATATCAATAAAGGGAAAAAGATAGCTAACATTTTGACAATTCGAAGAATTGAATTTTTGGAAAATCCAAAAGCCAAAAAATATAAATAAGCTGTTGCTGGAAGTAGGAGAAGTGTTGTCATATGATTTGAAAATCCTAAGGCTAAAGAACCTGCAAACCAAAACCAGTATTTATGATTGTTTAATTTTACACTATTAACAAATGCAACGGTCAACAGAAATAAAATTAATCCCATAAAAAAAATATGCAATGAATAAACCTCTACAGATGTAGATTGCATCCAAAATGTTTTTGAGAAGGCGAGAATTAAAGCACTGAATATTGCTGAAAAATAGATTACAAATTCCGGTATAGTAAAAGGAGTTTTCAACATTTCGGTTTCAACTCTAACCATTTTGTCTTTTTTCTTTTTATTCGATGTTACTGACTTGATCTGTTTATTAGGAGAAACAAATACGTCAATATTGGCGAGTATATTTTTTATTGAATAGATAAAGAAAACAATTCCCCCCGCACACCATACAGATGCAAGTATGTTTAGTTTATGGATAGTTGAACCTCCTATAGGTATGAAAGTCCACAAATAACCCATAATTGAAAAGAGTGGATAACCTGTAGGGTGGGCAATGCCTAAAATAGCTTGCACTGTTGCGAGTTCGCCAGTGTCTATTTGTAAAACAGTAGGAGCTAATGTGAATTGATACACAATCAAAACGGCAATACCGGTGATTACACCAAAAAGTAATTTTAAATATTTCAAGTCTCACCTGCAATTAATTTCTGAAATATAGAGGAATTTGATTTTATAGTTGACTCAATTTTTATTTTGAATTCTTTTAATGAACTCATCCCAAATGCAAGATAAATCATTCTCGATTTATTTTCATCATCCGGAATTATCCCATTAATATTATTAAATAGAAGCTGTATTAAAACTTCTAAGTTTTTCAAAAATGAATAGTTGAATTCTAATTGTTCAGCAATGTCATCGTTGATCATCGAATGTTTTTTTAATAATCTAATTTGGTAACTGATATTTTTACCCGAAATATAGTTCAATAAATCAGGTGAACAAAGAATCAAAAATTGAATTACAAATTCAATGTCTGTAATTCCACCGCGACTTTTCTTTATATTAAATTTGTTGCTGATATTACCAATTGAGATTGGATAAATCCGCTGTCTCATCTCTTTAATATCTCTACGTATTTTTGTTTTATCTATTGTAGTTGTATGTGAAATAATCAACTCAGAAAAATTCTTGTAAATCAGCTCGTTTCCGCCAAGGAAGTTAAGTTTTGTCATCGATTGCAATTCCCATGTTTGCATTCGAGTTTTGATATATTCATTATATCTTTTTAAGTCCCAAATAATTAAACTAGTTTTTCCTTCTGGACGCAAGCGTGAATCAACAGAATGGGGTTTAAATTTGTCTTTCAAAACATTAGTGAACATAAAAAAATCCGCTTGGATATTCTGATATTTTTCACAACCCTCAGAAATAAAAATAATATCAATATCTGAAAACAATGTCATTTCACCTGTAGCGAAACTTCCTAAAGCTGCTACCACAATATTTTTACGGTATCGTTTGCTCTTAAAAAAATCATTAAATAGTAGAATAAATTTATTTCTACAATGTTCACTGAGCAAATGAGAAGCCTCACTTCGAGTTATCATATTAAGAGTTAATTGTACCGATAATATAAAGTGTAATTCTTTTGTTGAAAAAGTATGATAAGATTCATCCAAACGGCGAAAAACTTTTCCCGATAAAAAAACCTCTCGCAAATAAGGATCTTCCGCAAAAAGATTTATTGAATAGTGTGAAAATTCACACACTTTGAAAAAAGGGTTAGCAAATGACAAATTACTAAGTTGTTCGTACCATATGGAAGGAAATTTGGATGATTTAATTACTCTAACAAAATTGTCTAAAACCTGATCAGGGTTTTCCGTATCGTGCAATTTTTGTTGAATTAGTTCTTCAATATTCAGAAATGCATTTATTGTTTTTTGATCAAATGAACGCTGTTCTAATATCCCTTTCCCTTCGCGAAGAAATAAAAGATTTTTTTTTGCTCTTGATTTATCCACGAAATTTATATTCTCAAAAATGTCATTTCTATCAGATGATTTTTCGGACGTAAAATCAAAGAGTGATTCGGAAAAATTCTTGACAAAACTCTTAGCCTTTGAAACTTCTTTCTGAAAATCTTTAAGTGTTTTAAAACCGAGGAAGAATGAAAGCTTTGACAAAATTTCACCCTGTTCCGGAAGTGTGTGGGTTTGTTGGTCATTCATCAATTGAAGATAATGCTCAATGCGCCTAAATAGTATGTAGTATTTTGTAAGATTTTCTGCCTCAATATTTGAAAGAAGTGAATGACTATTAAGTTTTTCAATAGCCTCCAGTGTTGAAGGAGTTTTTAATCCTTTATTTTTTCCAACATTTAATAATTGTAGGGCTTGAATTGAAAATTCAATATCACGAATACCACCAAAAGAGAGTTTAATATCATAATCGGAATTGATTCGATCGATAGTAACTTTGCGTAATCTTCGTATTTGTTCAATAGGTGATTTTAAGAAAGATGAAGGATAAACAAACGGATGTAAATAATTAATAAAGTATTCATACATTTGATGATTACCAGAGACATAGCCGGCTTTTATCAACATCTGCCTCTCCCAGTCTTCACCTTTCATTTCGTAATAGTTGAGAGTATCGTTTAAGCTTCGGCAAAGTGGTGAATTTTTCCCGTCCGGGCGCAAGCGGAAGTCAACTCGGTAAAGATATCCTCCTTCTGTAACAGTTGAAGCAGATTCTATGAATAAATAAATGACTTCATTTAGAAATTCAAAATGCTCAAGTTTATTTGTGAGTTTTGAGTTCTTTTCATAACAGAGGATTAAATCGATGTCTGAACTATAGTTAAGTTCATTTCCGCCTAATTTTCCTAATGAAATTAGAACATACTTTGGTCCCAACGATTTTATATTATGCTTCTGTTTTATTTCCGCGAAACAAATCTCAAATAGAATTGAAGTTATACTATTTGCGAGAAATGAGAGCTCTTTTGTTGTTTCTTTTAAAGTTTGTATACCAAGAATATCCTTGATCCCGATTCTTAAAATTTCTCTTCTTTTTATCGACTTTAAAAGATTTACTTTAGATTTAAGCGAATTGTAAAGTGATAGTTTTTCGGTTGTTTCATCTACGAAAGACCTTTGGGATAATTTTAAGTTGAGTGCATCAGTGTTGAGAATCCAATTAAGATATTCCGGGTTTCTTACAACAATATCAGTAAGATAATTGCTGTTCGAAACCAGTGAAATTAGAATTTCGGCAAAGTGAGGATGATTAAGTGTTTCTTTTAATAAATTAACTCTCTCATATGAAGCGCTTAAAATTCGGTGCAGATTATTTTCGGATGAATCAGAGAAATGATTTTTGTTTAATTGATTTTGTAAAACATTAAATAATTCATCAAGCATTTCGGGTGAAAAATATCCGGAAAGCCAGACGGCGATTTCTTTTGCAAATTTTTCCGAGAATGATGTTTTACGGGAATTCATTGTTAGACTAAATCACAACTAAGTTTACTGATATTATCCAATACATTTTAACAAAATTATGGTTTTCGTTAATGATAACAAATTTTGGTTTAATCTTCATATTGCTGTAAGAGGAGTGTAAAATTTCTTAAATTGCATCTTTTAATATGGGTAATTAATTTTTCATTTCATTTTGAGTGGAGTAATCCGGATGTTAAAACTTTTCAAAAAGTTATTTGGCGATAAGCATGAAAAAGATATCGCTCCTTTAAGACCGATAGTTGTAGAAATAAATAAGTATTTTGAAGAATGTAAGAACTTATCAGATGATCAGTTAAAAGCAAAAACAGTTTCGTTTAAAGAAATAATTCTGGAAGGGACTGCAGAAATACGTTCAAGAGTTGATGAACTGAAGGGACAACTTCAATCTAATGAAGAATTTGATCGACAGGCTATTCACGACCAATTGGAAGAACTAGAGAATGAACTTCAAGAAAAATATGAGGAAATCCTAGACGAATTATTACCGGAAGCATTTGCGGTAGTCAAAGATACTTGCCGACGCCTTGTTGGAACTAGCTGGACAGTGATGGGGCATAAACAAGCATGGGATATGGTTCCGTATGATACTCAATTAATGGGAGGAATCGTTCTTCATCAAGGGAAAATTGCAGAAATGGCAACCGGTGAAGGTAAAACACTTGTCGCTACAATGCCAATCTATCTGAACGCACTGACAGGAAGAGGTGTTCACCTTGTAACGGTTAATGATTACCTCGCACAACGAGATTCCGAGTGGATGGGGGAGATTTTTAAATTTCATGGTTTAACAGTTGGCGTAATACTAAATACAATGAATCCGGATCAAAGGAAAGTTCAGTATGCATCCGATATAACTTACGGAACCAATAATGAATTCGGATTTGATTATTTGCGTGATAACATGGCTGTGGATAAAGAACATCAAGTTCAGCGACCCCATAATTTTGCTATAGTCGATGAAGTTGATTCTGTGCTTATTGATGAAGCAAGAACGCCTTTAATTATATCAGGTGCGGTTGATGTTGATGACCAGAAATTTGATGAGATGAAACCGAATATCGAGAGATTACACAGGTTACAAACAAACTTTGTCGCCAAGATTCTACAAGAAGCTGAAGAGCTATTAACTAATCCCTCAGATAAAAATTCAAGTTTTGAAGCCGGGAAATTACTATTAAGGGCTTATCGTGGTCTTCCAAAAAGTAATAAACTCGCTAAAGTGTTTTCCGAGCCTTCTAATAAAAAATTAATGCAGGAGGTTGAACTCGAGTTTCTGCGCGAAAAATCTAAAAATATGTTTGTCATCGATGATGAACTATATTTTGTGATAGATGAGAAGAATAACACAATCGATTTAACTGAAAAAGGTCGTGAAGAATTAGCAAAAGGAAGTCGTGAAGATAAAAATTATTTTGTGCTCCCTGATCTCGGAACTGAGATCAGCAAATTTGAGAACGATCCAAATTTAACTCCTGAAGAAAAAGTTGCAAAGAAAGATCTTCTTTATCACACATATAGCGAACGAAGTGATAGAATACATACACTCCATCAGTTGTTAAAAGCATATACCTTATTTGAAAAAGATGATGAATATGTAATTACGGAAGACGGGAAAATCGCAATTGTTGATGAATTCACAGGACGTGTACTCCCCGGAAGAAGATATTCAGATGGTTTGCACCAGGCTATTGAAGCAAAAGAAAATGTGAAAGTTGAAAGAGACACCCAGACCTTAGCAACAATAACTCTCCAAAATTATTTCAGAATGTATAATAAACTTGCGGGAATGACCGGTACCGCCGAAACTGAAGAAGGTGAGTTTTATGAAATTTATAAACTTGAAGTAGTAGTTGTTCCTACAAACAAACCGGTTACTCGTGAAGACCAGGACGATGCTATCTTTAAAACCAAACGTGAAAAATATAATGCTGTTATAGAAAAGATTGAAGAATTAAGAAAAGAGGGGAGACCGGTATTAGTTGGAACCACCTCGGTAGAGGTTTCAGAAACTATTGCTCGAATGCTGAAGAGAAAAGGGATACCTCACAACGTTCTTAATGCTAAACAACATCAGAGGGAAGCAGAAGTTGTAACGTCTGCAGGGCAAGTTGGAGCTGTAACGATAGCAACGAATATGGCGGGACGCGGAACTGATATTAAACTTGGTGCGGGTGTTCGTGAACGTGGAGGATTATATATCCTTGGAACAGAACGACATGAGTCACGGCGTATTGATAGACAGTTGCGTGGTCGTTCAGGACGACAGGGAGATCCGGGAACAACCAAATTCTATCTATGCCTTGAAGATGATTTAATGCGATTATTCGGCAGTGATCGAATTGCTTCAGTTATGGAGCGAATGGGAATTCAGGAAGGTGAGGTGATTCAACATCCTCTAATCACAAAATCTGTTGAGCGTGCACAGAAAAAAGTTGAGCAAAACAATTTTTCCATAAGAAAACGTTTGCTGGAATATGATAATGTTATGAACCAGCAACGAGAAGTTATTTACTCAAAACGTAACCGTGCTTTACAGGGTGAAAGACTAAAAACAGAAGTTTTTGATAATCTTACTGAATTTGTTGAAGAAATTATATCTAAATATTATGAAGATGCAAACATAGAAAAAATTCAAGAGGAAGTCCTTCATAATTTCTTAGTCGATATTAAAATTGATCCGGATGAATTTGAAGGATTAGGTAAAGATGGTCTAAGTGATAAAATTGAAGTTGAAGCAAAGGAATTCTATCGCAAAAAAGAAGAAATGCTCGGTTCGGAATTAATGGCTGCTTTAGAAAGATATTCGGTTCTTACGGTTATTGATCAAAAATGGAAAGAGCACCTTCGCGAAATGGATGATTTGAAAGAAGGAATCGGATTAAGAGCTTATGGACAGAAAGATCCACTGATTGAATATAAAGGCGAAGCATACAACTTGTTTATTAGCTTGCTTAATCAAATTAGAAATGAAACTGTCTCATCAGTTTTTAAGTTTTTCCCGCAGAATCCTAATGAGGTACCTGAACAAAGAAGAAGACCTGCAAGAGGACGCCTCATTGAGACTAAACAAAATACGGTTGGAATAGGAATGAGTAAAAATCCGGGGCAAAGCGATCCGGCAACTGCTGGAAAAATTCAACCAATTAGAGTTGAGGAAAAAGTCGGTCGTAATGATCCTTGTCCTTGTGGGAGTGGAAAAAAATATAAACAATGTCACGGTAAACTTTAATAAAAGGCTTTCAGTATGAAAAAAGTTGAAGCTATTATTCGTCCATTCAAACTCGATGAAGTTAAAGAGGCACTTATTGAATTAGGGGCGAAAGGGATGACAATTACCGAAGTACGTGGTTATGGGAGACAGAAAGGGCACAAAGAGACTTATAGAGGGAGTGAGTACCGAATTGAGTTTGTTCCTAAAATCAAAATTGAAATTGTTATAGAAAAAGAAAAACTTGAAAAAGTTATTGATGCAATTTTAAAAACAGCAAAAACCGGTCAGATCGGTGATGGAAAAATATTCGTCTCTGATATAGAGGATGTAATTCGTATCAGGACAGAAGAATCGGGTAGAGAAGCATTGTGAAGAATTTTTATGTTAGTCTCAATTTGAGTAGTATAAATAATAAAAAATCGATAATAGCATGGTCGATTTTCTTTTCTTCCATTATGATATCAGGTTGCAATGTCTGGTATGATTTTACTACATATTTTAACCTCTATTACAATGCGAATGACCTCTTCGAAGAGGCTGAATTGGCAATACTTGAGCAGAGAAAAGATATATATAATATTAATGAGCCAAGTATCCCCAACACTGCCAATCAAACACTTAATAAAGTTATCGAAAAATGTTCAAAAATTCTCCAATTTAACTCTGAAAGCGCTTTTGTTGATAACGCTCTTTTTATGACCGGAAAAGCATTCTATTATCAAAAGCTATTTCCAAGAGCTCAAAGAAAATTTAATGAACTTATTTCAAAAGTGCCAGACAGTAAATTAGTTCCTGAAGCTGAATTATGGATTGCTAAAACCCAAATTCAACTTAGGAATTTTGATGAAGCATTAGATCTTCTTTCAAACCTTAAATCAAAAGCTCGGGCTAATGAAAATATCGAACTATTAAGTTTAATTTATGTTGAAGAAATAAGGGCTCATTCAAAAAACGAAAGATATTCTGAAGCTCTTAAAATTGCGAATGATTTATTATCGGTAGCTGATGATAATGAAATACTTTCTCAAACCGCTTATGAAATTGGCGAGCTTAATTTTAGGGTAAATAATTATAAATCGGCTTCAGAAGCCTATCTTTTAGTAAAAAAGTATTCACCTTCTTTCGATTACGAATTAAATTCTCAGCTTAAATTTGCAAAAATGTTACGTTTTCTTAAAGAAGATGAATCGGCTTTAAAAGTTTTATCGGACATTCGTTCTGAAGAAAAAAACATCTTAAGCTATGATGTAATTGATTTAGAAATGGGTTTGGCGCTTAAGAATTTAGGCAGATATAATGATGCTTATGATAAATTTAAGTACATCGATACAGCATTCAGTAATTCAATAACAGCCGGACTTGCCAGGTATGAAATGGGCGAGATGTTTGAAATAGATATTTTTAATTATGATAGTGCATTCGTCTATTATCAAAAAGCCTCAACCTCAACCTCAAATGTTGAATATGCCCAAAAAATAAAAAACAAAAGTCAACTCTTCAACAAATACCGGACTTTAATTGGTAATCAAATAAGTTTTACAAAACAACGTAATTATTTAATTGATTCTACATTATTTGAAAAAGATTCTCTTGACTACGCGAAAGAACAGGAAACTCTCCAATCTGAAACCCAAACAACTTCTACCGAATTTGGTGATGAAGGAAATAAGGTCGCTCAAACTTCGCAAACTGTTAAAGAGGTCAGAGTAGCGCCGCAAAGACCAACTATTCACATCGATTCGCTACATGTACTATATTCAAAAAACAGTTTTGATCTTGGCAATCTCTTTTTTACTGAATTATTTGTTTATGATTCAGCTTACTACTACTATAAAATAGTGGTTGATGACTATCCAAATTCGAAGATTTATCCTGAAGCACTTTACTCAATAGGTACTTATTATTTTGCGGTGGGGGATTCAGCACAAGGTGATAGTATTTATCAGTTTATATATAATAACTATCGAACAATTCCAATAGTGAATGCAGTGGCACATCAGATGAATAAACCTCTCATTGATCTGAATTTTGATCCCGCAAGAGATGTTTATGCTGAGGCTGAAAATAAATTGTTATTAAATGATTTCAAAATCTCGTTAAAACAATTTTATAATATACATTTGGATTTCCCCAAATCTGATTATGCTCCAAAATCATTATTCACCTCCGGATGGATTTTGGAAGAAAAACTTTTGTTGAAAGATTCAGCGGCATCTATTTATGATTCACTCGTAACTAAATATCCACGTTCACAATATGCTACTAAAGTGAATCCGAAACTGAGTTTTTATAAACAAGAGAAGACACGGCTTGAAAATTTACGGCAGGATTCAATCAAAAAAACACTCGATAGTTTGCGTAGTATTGAAATTGCTGATTCAATAATGAAAGCAGCAGCAAAAGACACTCTTAAAGAAATCCCTGTTAAAATTGATGAAAAGGATATTCAGGAAGAACCGATAGATGAACCTGTTGTTAAAAATCCCGAAAAACAACCAGAAAAACAGGATGAAGAAAAAACTCCTCCTGATGAAAATAGAAGCATCGTTTTAATGAATAACTTTAAGTACAAGATCAATTTGTCTTGTACAATCAGACTCTATAAAGGAATGGCTTAGTTCAGATGAACGAATTGGGACTTTATTGGGATAAATTCTTACCGAAATTTAAAAAGAAAAAAATCCGATTTGTTTTATCTTATCTCCTCTTTTTACTTTACTTCAGTTTGCCCGGACTTCAAATCCCATTATTAGAATTTCACTCGACTCGAATCACATCATTGATGGAGCAAAGAGCACTTGAAAATTCACTCCATTTTTATCCTCGCCAAAATTTCGTTAATATTGAAGATGTTGCTCCTAATCTCCTTAAAGGAATAATTTCCATGGAAGATGGGAATTTCTTTAATCACAATGGTGTTGATTGGAAGGAACTGAAAACCTCATTAAAACTGAACACTAGACGTAAAAAGAGTGTTCGCGGCGGAAGCACGATTACAATGCAGTTATCTAAAAATTTGTATTTCACTACGGATAAAAGTGTAATCCGCAAAGCAAAAGAATTACTCGTAACATTCAGAATGGAAAAAGAAATTTCTAAGAGAGCAATTTTAGAACAGTATGTAAATATTATTGAGTGGGGAGATGGAATTTTTGGAATCCATTCCGCCGCTGATGCTTATTTTCAAAAAGAGCCGGGTGAACTTAATACTAATCAGTCATCCCGACTTGCAGCGGTAATTCCATCACCATTAAAACATGCTCCGAATGTAAATAGCAATTATGTCTTGAGAAGATCAGCAATAATACGCGGTCGGCTTAATGACGTTATTCTAGACATATAAATGTTACGCAAACAACTCCTCTCATTGATTAAGGATGGAGAAAATCTTACCACTGAATTCAAACTAAAATTTTCATCTTCAGAAAGAATTGCAAAAGAAATGATTGCATTCGCTAATACCAAAGGGGGATGGATTATTTTCGGTATTGATGATGATAAAAATGTCATTGGAGTTCAAAGCGAAAAAGGGGAAGCTGAAC
>JAGUXE010000204.1 GCA_020061995.1 Ignavibacteriales bacterium
CTATTTAATTTCAAACGAAGCATTAACGACAGCCGTTATTTCCTTTTCGATTGAAGTAAGATCATTCACACCATAATCGGAAATCATATTTGAATGCTTTGGTGTTATCTGTAAAATACCCATTCTTGCCGATCTCATATTTCCAATTTCCCCATCAGTTGCTTCAGCTATTTTTTGTGCACGGATAAGTGCATCTTTTGCCGCTTCGGCTTGAATTTCAACTTTCACTTGAGACATTTTTGAATAATGATATTCAGGCATATCAACAGCAAAGTTAACTCCTTGCTCAATTATTGATGTAATATCAAGAGATAATTTTTGAATCTTATTTACATCTTGTGATTCAACCTCTATTCTTTGACTATAAACATATGCTAACACATTGTTTGTCTGCATGCCGTTTGCATTATATTCAAAGATAGGGTACTGCGAAATTGTTGAAAATTTAATTTTCTCTTCCGAGAAACCTTGTTTCTTTATAAAGGAAACAAGTAACGGTTTTTGACGCTGTAAACTTTTATAAGCTTCAACTGAAGAGAAAGCTTGAGTGCTTAACGTTCCCTTTAATATTCCGAAGTCAGAAACGATCTCTTTTTTAGCTGAACCTGTAACATTAATAGTTTGCCCCGATCTGATTTGACTCCTCCATGTAGTATTGAGCATAAAAACCGATAATAGAAATCCGATTGTTAAAATTGCCGCGGCTAATGGAATACTATTTTTTTCTGTCATGACTATACCTATTGTTTATTCTGAATACACAAATCTAATATGTAAAATTTAATGAATTATTCTAAATGACAAACCTTCAAGGTTTTCAAAGGTTTGAAGGTTAATTATCAACTACTTATTCACTTCATCAATACAATCTTCCGAACAGATTGCAAAAATCCCATGCTTAATTTAACAAAATATACTCCACTCGGTAGATTAGAACCATTAAATTCAACTGAATATGTGCCTGGAGCCTTGACTTCATTTATAAGTGTTGCAATTTCATTCCCTAAAATATTGTAAATCTTCAACGAAGTATTGTATGAGAAGATTCCATCTTGTCCGACCGAAGGAATAGAAAAAGCTATTTTTGTAACCGGATTAAACGGATTTGGATAGTTTTGAAGTAGTTCAAAATTCAAATCATTTTCAAAGTCAATATCTTTTGTTGAAACCATAAGGCTATCAAAAGACAATATCCTAATTGCATCAGCGACAACCACATCGCCTTGAGTTGCAGCATTTGAAATGACAATTTTATCAAGTACATCACCTGCAAAAGTCCATTCCCCTATTCTGTTCCATTTGCTTCCATTAATAGATTGATCAACGCGAACTGTATCAATTCCATTTAAGTGATGAACAATGAAAGGGACATCTTTACCTCGGTTTGATGCTGCTGTCCACCATGCTGATATTTCATAATTGGTTGATTGAGGTAAATTTAATGTAAACTGAGCATACTTATCGCCGCTTCCTTTTGCCACATACATCGATTGAGTTGTTCCATAAAAACCTGATATTGTTGATGCGGTCCAACCACTTCCAATTAATGAACAATCAGGATCACCGGTATCAATTATTCTATTATAAAAAATCGGGGGTAGAGTAGGTAATGAATCAGCGGGAACAACCGCGAGCATTGTTGGAATCGGGCGTTGAAATGTAGAGCCATCCGGCAGATTAATTAATTGATTTCCGACAGCCATCTGCGATGAACCACCGCCATCTAAATTCATAGCCTCTACACATCCGAGTCCTATCATAACTTCTGCTAATTCTGTCAATGTGAAACCCTGACTGGCTGCTTGCCTCCCATCAGCAACAAGCATTATAACTTTACTATCTTCCGTAAAACCTACTGCTGTACGTGGCAACCTGGAATTAATATCCACACCGGAGCCGAAAAAAGCTTCTTGAATATATGTTATATGTTTAGTTCCGTTTTTAACCAAAACCGGTCCCCCACCAATTCCGGCAATAAGCTCGTTGTAACGAGTTCCGTTTGCAGGGCTTGGGGCAGGTGCAGGTGTGGATTCAGTATTTTCAGTCGGATTATCATAACGATAAATATCCAACATATTACCACCAAAATGATATATCCAATCTATTGATAACTCTCGTGTTTCTTTCATTCCGAGGAATCCCCTCGTCACATAATACGTACCGCTTGGTCTATTTACACTCGCAATATTTCGTGCAAGAACACCCAATTGATTCACAACAGCCGAATACGATGAGGTACCCCCAAAGAACCCGCCATTAATAGCCGCAAATGCATTAAAGCGGGATGAGAAAGCTGTAATTCCTTCTGTCCCTACCGGATTAAGATAAGGTTTAATGATGATGTTATTTTTTTTAAGATCAACTTCAAGATACCATGTTTTCAAAGCAGGAGATGTTCTTGTTCCGTGGAATATTTTTACACCAAAAGGTAAATTATAGGAAGATGTAACTTCGTTCCAAGAAATAGTTTGTGCATTAATCTCAATCGTAAAAAAGATTGAAACTACTAAGAAAAAATAATTTAAGTACTTAGTCATATAATCTCCATTCTATTTAACTTAGACTATTAAGAATTTCTTTTAATTTTGATAGGTTTGATTCCCAATCTGCTTTCTTTTGATTTTCCTTTTCTACTACATCAGCGGGGGCGTTTTTAACAAAACTTTCATTACTTAATTTTTTAGTTACACCAATTAATCCACCCTCGATTCTCTGTATCTCCTTCATTAGACGATTTTTTTCCAGATCAAGGTCAATCAAGCCTTCGAGCGGAATAAATATTTCGCATCCTTTAATCAATGCCGAAGCACTCTTTTCCGGTTTTGCAAGATTCTCATCAAAGAAGATTTCTTCCGCACGCGTTAGTTTTTTAATGAATTCGACTAAATCTTGTTTTAACAAATTTGTTTTGAGATATAATTTCAATGGCTTTGATGGTGCAATATTCATCTCACCACGAATTGTTCTGACTGCTGTTATTATGTCTTGTAAGAATGTCATTTCTCTTTCAGTCTCAGTATTAATAGCAGTTATATCAACTACAGGATAAGTTGATGTTGAAATACTTTCGCCATCTTTTCTTTTTTCAATTAACTGCCAAAGTTCTTCAGAGATGTAAGGCATGAATGGGTGAACAATTTTCAATAGTTTTTCAAACATTGAGATTGCTCTAGTTAATGCTGCTGATTTTATTTCTTGATCCTCAGCATAAAATTTATTTTTGGATAGTTCTATATACCAATCGCAAAAGTCATTCCAGATAAAAGAATAAATCAATTTAGATACATTGTTAATTTCGAATTTATCCATCGCTTTATTTAATTCAAGAAGAGTCGAATTAAAGCGGGAGGTTATCCATTTATCAACAAGGTCAATGTGTTTATCAGCCAAATCTTTATTGACCGAAATGTTATCAGCATTCATCAACAAGAATCTTCCTGCATTCCAAATCTTATTTGCAAAGTTTCTACCGAATTCACATTTATCAGTACTGAAAAGAACATCTTGTCCAAGAGGTGCAAGATAAATTACCGTAAAACGTAAAGCATCAGCGCCATATTCAGCAATAACTTCAAGTGGATCCGGTGAGTTACCGAGTGATTTACTCATCTTCCTTCCTAAAGAATCGCGAATTATACTTGTGAAGTAGACATCTTTAAAAGGAATATCTTTCATAAAATGAAGACCCGCCATTATCATTCGGGCAACCCAGAAGAAAATTATATCGGGACCAGTAACTAAAGTATCGGTTGGATAGTAGTATTTTCTTTCATCATCAGCTTTAAACACATCATGAGCCCATAACCAACTCGAAGCCCATGTATCAAGTACATCTTCATCCTGATGCCAATTTTCAATATCTTCTGGAGGATTAATATTACAATAAATTTCTTTTGTTTCGTTATGATACCAAACCGGAATTCGATGTCCCCACCAAAGCTGTCGTGAAATGCACCAGTCAGTAATATTGTTCATCCAATGATCATAAGTTTTAGTCCAATGTTCAGGATGAAATCTAACTTTACCATCACGAACCACTTCAAGAGCAGGTTTTGCAAGATCATCCATTTTCATAAACCATTGTTCAGAAAGATAAGGCTCAATAGGAACGCCGCCACGCTCACTATAACCGACATTATTTTCATACTTGTCGATTTTCAAAATCAATCCTGCTTCCTCCATTTTTTTCACAACTAATTTGCGCGCAACATAGCGGTCGAGATTTCTAAATTCCTCAGGGACATTTTCATTTGTAGAAGCGTTGGGGTTAAATATATTTATTAATTCAAGCTGATGACGTTGTCCCATTGCATAATCATTAACATCATGAGCAGGAGTAACTTTTACAGCTCCTGTACCAAATGTAGGATCAACATATTCGTCTGCAAAAACCGGAATTTTTCTTCCGACTAAAGGAAGAATGACATTTTTACCAATAATATTTTTGTACCGTTCGTCTTCAGGATTAACTGCAATACCCGTATCACCGAGCATCGTCTCCGGTCGGGTTGTGGCGACGGTGATAAATTCGTCAGTTCCTTCAACCGGGTATTTGAAATACCAAAGTGATCCTTCAACTTTTCTGAAATTTACTTCTTCATCAGAAATAGCAGATTTAGATGCGGGATCCCAATTTACCATTCTGTAACCGCAATAAATTTTTCCTTCATTAAAAAGGGTTACAAATGATTCAACAACTTTGCTGTAGTAATGATCATCAAGAGTAAATCGTTCTCTTTCCCAATCACAACTTACTCCCAGTTTTTTTAATTGCTGGATTATAATTCCACCATATTTTTCCTTCCAGACTTTACAGTGTGAAAGGAATTCTTCTCTTCCAATCTCATGCTTATCTATACCTTGCTCTGCAAGAAAATTTGTTACTTTAGTTTCAGTAGCTATTGACGCATGGTCTGTCCCCGGAACCCAACAAGCATTGAAGCCTTGCATCCGTTTCGTTCTTATCATTATATCCTGAAGAGTGTTGTTTAGGATATGTCCCATTGTTAACATTCCGGTAATATTCGGTGGAGGAATTACAATCGTATATGGTTCACGATTTTGATCTACCTCAGAATGAAAAATATTTTGATCTAACCAATATGAATACCATTTATCTTCGACTGATGAAGGACTATAAGCTTTTGGGATTTCTGACATTTTTACTACCAATAATTTATTAATGAGTTCTAATTACATTTTTTTTTGAATCGAATTTAGTTCTGAGAAATTCTCTGAACCGGATATCATTTTAACTTGCAAATATAATGATTTTCGACTCCCCTTATGAAAGTTTCATCAGCCTCTTTATTTTTTTTACCTTTTTAAAAAGCAGAAAAATGAGAATTCATACTTTCAATTTAAAAGGTTAAGTTTGCATCCAATTAAAAGCAGAGCAAATTGGAAACAAGACATAAACCATTTCAACTAATAGTTGCATTTGCAGCTGTTTATATAATTTGGGGTTCAACTTATCTTGGGATAAGGATTGCTATTGAAAGCATTCCGCCATTCTTAATGGCAGGAACAAGATTTGTAATCGCCGGCTCAATACTATATATAATAGCCCGAATTAAGTCAAATGAAATACCAACACTTATTCATTGGCGATCCGGTTTAATCATCGGCGGATTATTGTTACTTGGCGGAAACGGCGGTGTTGTTTGGGCAGAACAATTTGTCCCATCAGGACTTACCGCATTATTGGTATCAACGGTTCCGATATGGATAATAATCATGAACTGGATTCTCCCGAATGGTGAAAAAATTACATTAAAAACTGTAATTGGAGTATTTCTCGGCTTTATTGGTTTATTTCTTTTGGTGAATCCTCATGACTTAACAACAAGTGGCGGAGTTGATTTAATTGGTGCAGGTGTTCTATTATTTGCAACTTTCACATGGGCAATAGGCTCGATTTATAGTAATCACGCTGAACTTCCAAAATCAAAAATAATGACAGTTGCTATTGAAATGATAAGTGGAGGAGTTTTACTTTTTTTATTTAGTTTTATAACCGGTGATGCAGCAAAATTTTCATTTGAATTAGTTTCAGTGAGATCATTACTATCTCTACTATATTTAATCTTGTTCGGATCGATAGTAGCGTTTACTGCTTACATGTGGTTATTGGGAGCTGCAGGTCCGGCAAAAGCGACTACATATGCATATGTAAATCCTGTAGTTGCACTTTTATTAGGCTGGTTTTTTGTTGATGAAATTATAACACTTGAAATTGTGATTGCGATGGTAATTATTCTAACCGCAGTAGCTTTGATTAATACCGATCTTTCGTATGTTCGTTCAAAATTTATAAAAAAGGCTGACTAAATTGTAGTATAAAGTCAGCCGAAAAAAACTATTTTTTCCACTCGGAAAGAAGATTCTTCATGTTTGCCAAATCGAATGCGGGATTTCCTGATTTCTTATTTACTTCAAGATCGATTGCTTTTTCTAACATTGCAATTGCTTTTACCTTTTCATTCGACTTAAAAAGTAGTTGAGCCATTATTCTTAAATTGAAGTAATTTTCATTTAATGATATTGATCGTTCTGACCATTTTAACCCTTCAGCAATATCCAAGCTATTCACTAAATAGTATTGTGCAGCTTGATTAGCAACCGACCAACTAAATGAATTATTAAACTGTTTTACAACAAAATTTTGAGTATCGAATTCTACTTTAAACGTTACTTTAACATTTTCCCAAGATATGGAGATTATGGAAAAACTATTAGTGATTTCATCAAAATTAAATTCCAACCTTTCTGTGAACTGATTAGAAATTGATTTGACATTAAAGCGTAAAAAATCATTTTCAGCTTTATAATCATTGCTTCCCCAAAGTTTTGAATCTTTACTTAGAGCTATTATCCACTCATCTTTTCCCGGGAAAGTAAAGATACCATATGTTCCGGCAGGGATTTCTTTTCCTTCAATTTTAGCATTATCTGAGAATGTAATTGTAGTACTCTCATTTGCACCTGTTCGCCAAACTTGTCCATATGGAATTAATTCACCAAATATTTTCCTTCCGTTAACAGCAGGACGAGAGTAATTAATTGTCACATTCGAAATACCGATCGTCTGGCTTATTGAAGCAGAAGGACTTGCTCTAGGAGTTTTGATTTGTGCATTTAATTCACACACCAAAAGAATTGTAAAAACAATAAAAACAACTTTAAATGATTTTAACATAGTAACCCTCTAAAAAATTTGTGGATGATGCAATTTAAGAAAATATTTTAATCCTCAAACATTTTAAAATAAAAAAGGCGGAGTTTCCTCCGCCTAAATAATTCACTTTTTGTTCAGTTTACTTTTGTAATAACATCTTTTTAGAGAAGTTTACATTGTTTCCTGAGAATCTATAAACATAAACACCAGAAGCAAGTTTAGAAGCATCAAATTGAATTGAGTGATTACCGGAAAGTACTTCACCGTTCAATAGAGTTGCAACTTCTTGTCCGAGAATGTTATAAACTTTCAACTGATATATTCCTGCTTTAGGAACACTGAAATTAATTGTTGTTGAAGGGTTAAATGGATTTGGATAATTTTGTTCCAATTTAAATTCAACAGGCATATCGTTATTTTTTACAGACGTAACGTTTGAACTTGACTTATAAACTTGACCAGTGCTCGTTCCGGCATATATTGTTCCATCAACGTTGCTAATTAAGAGTGAACTTACACCGAATCCGCCCATTCCGAAGGTAGCCCAATTGTTACCGCTGTTTGTTGATGCATAAACACCCGCAGCCCAAGCACTGACAAATATATTGTTGTTGCCATCAATCTGGATTGCATAGATATAATTTGCATTCAAACCATTATTTACTTTTGACCAGGTAGCTCCGAAATCAGTTGAGCGATATAATCCATTTCCATATGTTCCGGCAAAGATTACATCATCAGAAGTAATTGCAAGTGACCAAATGTAGTTGTAACCGACATTCAAAGTACTCCATGATGCACCTTCATTTGCAGATTTACTAACACCTGAACCAAAAGTTCCAGCAAATACTGAGTTCGCTGAATTAACTGCTAACGCCATTACTGTTTGATTTGCCAAACCACTGTTTACCTGCAACCATGTTGCACCGTTATCAGTTGATTTATAAACACCATAACCCCAGGTTCCGGCTAAAAGATTTCCATTTGCAGTGATAACTAATGAACGAACATCTTTACCATTAAGAGATGTTAACGTCCAGTTTCCACCACCATTTGTTGATACATAAACACCAGACTCGGTAGCAGCAAAAATGTGATTGCTTGAATTAACAACTAATGACCAAACAAATACAACTGACATTGAACTGTTGATTTTAACCCAGTTAACACCATTGTCTGTTGATTTGTAGATGTTTCCACCCCAGGTACCTGATAACATGTTACCATCGTTGTCACGTGTCATTGTCCATACAATTTCACCGAACCCGAATGAGCCTACTAGTTGCCAGTTTGCATTTCCATTTCCACCCGAAGGGGTAGATTCTTTTGTTACAGTAA
The DNA here is from genome assembly GCA_020061995.1 of Ignavibacteriales bacterium. The sequence continues at coordinate 8,516 of JAGUXE010000204.1, forward strand.
TAGATGCAAAACCATAGTCATCTTCAGTTTCAACTCCATTGTTGGGTGTTGAGTCAGGATCATTTTGATCACATGCAGTAACTTCAGCAATATTCTTTAAAGTTGTTTCTGAAGGGATGTTTCCAATGAACTGAGCAAGATTAAATTGTCCGGATCCATTTAATGATTTACACATCACTTGACCATTTACAACACCTGAAGGAAATTCAATATGAGCAAACGGTGCTAAGATTGATCCTAGAACACCAATTCCAACTATTTGTAAATTAGTCTCTTCATAGAAATTATAGAGTACATTATTCATTGTTGTACCATTAATTGATAACCCACCATTCCAATGAATATTTGTACCACTTATATTTACAAGTGCAACCGAACCGGTTGGAACATTAATTACAAGGTTTGATGCATCAGATAAATTTGAACCGGTTACTGAGAATACGTTTAAGAATGGATCAGATCCGGTTAATGTTAAGCTTGACCATTGGAATGTGGTTGTCCCATTGGTTGTATAGTTTGATAATTGAGTCGATAAACTTGTTAAATGATTTGTTGCTTCGACAAAATCAATAGCATTAGGATCACGTCTTAATGTACCACCGGTTATACTTACCGGATAAATTGGTAGATTTGTAGCATTTCCATAGACTACATTACCGCCAATTACGGCACCACTAGCAAAGTAAAGGTCTCGACCAACAACTAGAACATCTTCAGCACCATTAGAGTTTGGTAATTTATCACCAATACTATAACTTGCTAAGTTTGCATCACGACCGACTGCAACTTTTCCTTCAGTGTCTGATGATGGTTGATTTAAATCTTCAAGTACAAAAAGATTGAAATCATCAACTAAACCAAAATTAAATGCACTTACGTTTATATTCTCTAAGTTAACTTTGACAGTTATTGTAAGTGTTGCGGTTGCCCCATTATTTAAGTTTCCAACACTCCATTTACCATTACTACTGTTAAATGTTCCGGTAGAAGGTGTAGCAGAAACAAAGTCTACACCGGCAGGAAAAATGTCAGTTACTTCAACACCGGTAGCATTTGAAGGTCCATTGTTTGTAACTTGAATTGTATAAGTTACATTATCACCGTCATCCGGAGTGGTGTTATCTACAATTTTGGTTAAACTAAGATCTGACTGGGTTACTTGTTGTTCTACATAAATTCCGGCATCCCATGATAAATCAGTTTGCCCGCTATTTAAAGTGAAGCAAATTGTTTTTCCGTTTAAGTCTACATCTGAATCGATATTATTGTTACTTCCCTGATCTTTTGGACTAAACAAATAGCCGGTAGGAAGAATGAATTTTACATAATAAGAACCAGGAGTTAAATTTGTGAAAAGATAATTCCCATTATTATCTGTGGTTGTTTGTCCGATTAAAGTATTAGAGCAAGTATATAATCTTACAACAACACCGCTGACACCGTTTTCACCACCATCTTGGATTCCATTTTGATTAAGATCGAGCCAAACTTTGTCACCAACATTTGCAGGTTGAACAGCTTCACAAGTTAGACCGTTATTATTTACTGTTCCATCTACAAAGTTCTCATTTACTATTGTAGCTGCATTATTGAGCTGATCAAAAGTATAAGGAGTTGTTCCCCCTCCCAATGCAATATTTGCATAATTTAATAATTGCTGAACGGTAACTCCGGTAAGTGGTCCTCCTGAAAAAACTAAATCTTTTAATTTAATGGAGTTTGTACCGAGAAATCCTGCATCATTATATGCGACATTCATTGCTAAAGCAACAACTTGTCCCGCAAATACACCGGCAGAAGTTGACGCTGGGTTAATATAATTTTGAACTAATGCGCCTGATGTTCCACCCTGTGGTAAAAAGTTTTTAACTGCTGTTGCAGAGGTTAATGTAATTGTAAAATTACCCCCAACAACTAAACCTGAAGGAAATACTGTAGAAAAATGTTGGTCGCGAATTTGACCAGGACCACTGTTAGATGGACTTCCCCATCCACCTTGTGTATAAGTGGTGAATCCTTGGAGATCACAATTCCCAGATGGGCTAAACCAATTTACCGTTGCAGTAACTGAACGATTTGCTACCGTTGGAGTAGCTAAAACTAATTTTTGATAATTATTTGGTGAAATTGAATGAACAAATCTAGTTCCTTGTGGAATAGCTGCATTTGCATTCGCTGTAATAGTAGCAGTTAAGCCACCTGTGTGGGTAAGAGTAATTGGTCCGGCAATACCAGTAGCGTCTGTAATGACGGTTGTCGGACTAAGGCTACCGTTTGAAGTAGAAAGATTTACACTTAATCCTGACTGAGGGAAACCGGAATAATTTAAAGCAGTAACTGAGATTGTTGCCTGCTGTCCAAATATAATTGTTTGAGTCACAGGTAGAATTAAGAGAGTCTCGAATGGAGATGAAACTCCTGCATTTGCATCTGCATCAGCTTTAATTTGTAATGCTCTTGTCTTTAATGTGGCATTTGTAATAGTATTAAGGTTCATACCATCTGCATAATGCCAAATAGCCATCTGTATTGAGGCGGCTTCATTTTCGACTGTGGATAAACTTCCAGAATACGGATAAGATTTAAACGGAAAATAATTATTTAAGATATACGTGATTTCCGGAGGGGTAACTCCGTTGTCTGTATATGTGTGTGGTTGACTTGATGTCCAGTAAACAATATTGTGCGATATATCAATACAATAAAACTTTGTGCTGTTACCATCCATTTCGCCACGAAATGTACCAGCTTGTGTATTCATAGATTGATTTGTATAAGGGTTTGTAAAAGTAACGTTTGCAACTTTATCTGTCCCGAATACTTTTGCAACACTCGAATTTTCGAGGCCATTTGAACCCATGAAGTACTCTTTTGGTAGATCAGTTGAAGTAAGTGCTGTATCTAAACCATATCCAAAGAGTGTACCGGACATTACAATTACTGCCCATACAATCAATGAAGTTAAGTACGTCTTTTTTGTTGAATTTAGAACCATTTGTGTCCTCCTATTAATAATTTGGAGCAAATACTACAATTATTATACCATAAAACAGCTTCAATTTTTGTTTGATTTCCAAACATCCAAACAGTTAGGATAAAATGGACGCCTCATAATGAGACAATATTTCATTTTGGGAATAAAACGACCCAATTCCAATTTCAGAAGAAATTAATAATTCGAAAATCAAATTCGCCCAGCATTCAACTATGGTTTATATTATTGTATAAGAATCATTTTTCTGGTATCAACAAACGAATTTATCTTCAACTGATAAAAATATACCCCGCTCGATAAACTTGTGCCATCACCTCTACTATTGAACGTAACTTCGTATTTCCCTGATGGTTTGTATTCGTTCATCAATGTAACAACTTCTTTTCCGAGTAAATCGTACACTTTTAGAGTAACTATCCCCGATTCCGCTACATTAAATTTGATGTTTGTTGAGGGATTAAAAGGATTAGGATAATTTTGCATCAATGAAAAATCTTGAATAAAAATATCTTCGTCATTATTTTCTTCAGCATCCAGAAGGATCCCTGCCGGCGGAGTCGGTAGTCTTTTGGTCGTATAAATATTCAATTGTCC
>JAGUXE010000091.1 GCA_020061995.1 Ignavibacteriales bacterium
AGTAAAGCAAATGAACGGTCGCGACCGTTCGCTACATTATTTGTATTGAACAAATTATCCTAAGAATAGGCAGCAAATATTGTTTATGCCCGGAGGTATCATTTCATTAAATCACCTTACGTAATGTGAGTGATATTATTTTTTATCCACATTAAAAAAAAATCTTGCATATCCCATAAACATTGCCTTATATTTACAGCCATAATTTAATAATTACCTAATAAATTTAGTTAAACCATGCTTGATAACTTAGATATTAAAATTCTAAACACTCTCCAAACAGAAGGAAGAACCAAAAGAAGCCAGCTCGCAGAGGAAATCGGGATGTCGATTCCATCTGTAAGCGAAAGACTCAATAAATTAGAGGAACGAGGAATAATAAAAGGATATTATGCTAAAATAGACCGGAAGGTTTTCGGTTACGATATTATGGCTTTTATTCTTGTTATAATGGAATCTTCTAAACATTACAAAACTCTTATCGCTCACGTCGAAAAAAATCCACAAATACTTGAGTGTCATTCAATTCTTGGGGACGGCTCTCACATTCTTAAAGCAGTTGTAAAAAATACCTCAGCACTCGAAAAACTCCTCGGTGAAATTCAAGCCTGGCAGGGGGTTTTAGGAACAAAATCTTTCTTTGTTCTTTCTACAATTAAAGAACAGACAAAAATCGAATTAGAACAAAATTAAAAATTTATTTAAACCAATTAATTAAGGAAATAGAGAAAATGGCTAAGTCAGTTTCATCGGTCGAAAAGGTGTTAAAGTTTATTAAAGAAAACAAAGTGCAATTTGTAGATATGAAGTTTATGGATTTCCCCGGACAGTGGCAGCACTTCACGGTTCCGGTAAGTCAATTTTCGGCTTCATCTTTTGAAGATGGATTCGGCTTCGACGGCTCATCAATGCGCGGTTGGAAAGCTATAAATGAAAGTGATATGTTAATAATTCCCGATCCCGAAACTATGTTTATGGATCCGTTTATTTCCGCTCCAACATTAAGTATAATTTGTGATGTTTACGAACCGGCAACAAAAGAAAAATACTCACGCTGCCCAAGAAACATCGCTCAAAAAGCTGAAGCGTTTCTTAAATCAACCGGTTTAGCTGATACAGTTTACTTCGGTCCTGAAGCTGAATTTTTTGTTTTTGACGATGTCAGATTTGATTCACAGCCGAACAGCAGTTTTTATTTTGTTGATTCAGTTGAAGGAAGATGGAACAGCGGAAGAGAAGAAAGCCCGAATCTTGGTTACAAACCCCGTTACAAAGAAGGATATTTTCCCGTTCCACCGACAGATTCTTTGGTTGATTTACGAAATGAAATGGTACTTAATCTTATTAATGCCGGAATTGATGTTGAAGCGCAGCATCATGAAGTTGCGAGCGGCGGACAGTGTGAAATCGATCTCCGTTTTCAACCGATAATTAAAGCGGCAGATCAATTATTAATGTTCAAATATATTGTTAAGAATACCGCAAAAATGAATAACAAAACAGTTACCTATATGCCTAAACCGATTTTTGGTGATAACGGTAGCGGAATGCACGTTCATGTTAGTCTTTGGAAAAAGGGAAAACCTTTATTTGCCGGAAATGGTTATGCCGGATTAAGTGAAATGGCTTTATATTTTATCGGCGGTATTTTGAAACATGCAGCTTCCATTCTTGCATTTTCAAATCCGACGACCAATTCATATAAAAGATTAGTCCCGGGTTACGAAGCCCCCGTCAATCTTGCATACTCTCAAAGAAATAGAAGTGCATCAATCAGAATTCCGATGTATTCGGCAAGTCCGAAATCTAAAAGAGTAGAGTTTAGATGTCCCGATCCTTCTGCAAATCCTTATCTCGCATTTTCTGCAATTATGTTAGCCGGAATTGACGGAGTGTTAAACCGCATTGAGCCGGGTGAACCGCTTGATAAAGATATTTACGATATGGAACCTGAAGAACTGAAAAATGTTCCCTCAACTCCGGGGAGTTTACAGGAAGCTCTAAAAGCATTAGCCGATGATCACGAATATTTATTGCGCGGCGATGTTTTTACTCCCGATGTTATTGAAACATGGATTCGCTACAAGTATGAAAAAGAAGTTAAACCGATGGCGTTACAGCCTCATCCTTTTGAGTTTAATTTGTATTACGATGTTTAGGGTGTAGATACGAAGTAAAGAGGCAAAGGCTGTCACGCATGACAGCCTTTTTTTTTGAATGATTGTGACAAGACTTCTGTAAGACATTTTAATAACTTAAGAAGAATTATCTTGCAAAGTTCGCAAAGGAAAGGAACAAATTGTTTTAGCGTGAAACAAAAATTGCATCCTCTGTCGAGAAGTGGTTCTCGACAGCCTTGGGGGAACGGGTGATTGTGTCATGCTGAACTCGATTCAGCATCTTCATCGTTACCGGGTAAGATGCTGATTGACATCAGCATGACGGTGAGAGACCGTGTAATGCCAAACTCGATTAGTCATCTTTCTTAATTTAGCCACGTCAACTTCATTATTAATTTCATTGGAATTATATATAAGTCTAAGATTCGTTACCCACTCGATGAAGAACCGATATAGACGGCATCTGATTCCGTTCTGAATGCGCTCTGCTTTCCCACTCATTCCGCGGAAATCACTTAATATCTCCGGCATTTTCAGATAATACTTAGAACTTCATTTTGATAAGCATAAACTTCATTAATATTTTCAAACTCATCAATAAACAGAATACTCCGAAGAGGACAAAAAGTCCGCTCATAATTAATGCAATCCAGCTTTTTGTTGAGTCGGGAAGCATTCTTGTAAGCCGCTGAGATGTAGTTAACGCCATTGATTCGGTAACCCCTTCAGGAGCTGTATAAGTAGCCCATCCCAAAAATGAACCAAGAATAACAAAACCAATTCCTAATCCAAAAAAAAGGAGAAAGCCTTCTCTATCAAATTTAAAAGGAATTACTTTTTTCTTTTTTATAGTTGGTGCATACGGATTTTTTTTAGCTGCCATTTCATCCCCCAACATTATTTTGATTTAAGTGATTGATTTAAAAACCATTCATATAATTCCGGGTTATTGTAAGTTTCCGTCCAGGCATCATGCCCTGCTTCAGGATAAATAGTAAACTTTACATCTGGATTTACAATTTTAAGTTTATTTATAAGTCTTTCCGATTCGGCAACCGGGACAACAAAATCTTTTGCTCCGTGAAAAGCCCAAACCGGCATTTTACCAATCTTTGAAATAGTTAAAGGATTACCGCCGCCGCAAACCGGTGCAATTGCCGCAAATCTGTCCGGTGCATATTCTGCCCAAGCCCAGGTTCCGTAACCTCCCATCGATAGTCCTGTTAAATAAATTCTATTAATATCAATTTTAAGCTCTGCGATTAATTCATCCAACAGAAAATTTAATTCACTTATCTGCCACCATCTTCCTTCGGGGCATTGAGGCGAAACAACAATAAACGGAAACTCTTTTCCTTCAGAAATTAATTTTGGCGGTCCATGAAATTTTACTTTATCGAGATCGGTTCCCCGTTCACCTGAGCCATGAAGAAAAATAAGCAGCGGAAATTTATTTGAAGATTCCTCATAATCTTTTGGGAGATAAAGAAGATATGGAACTTCAATAGTACAGATAACTTCTTTGGTAAACTTCTTTTTTGTGTTATCCTGATTCGGGTTCTCATTTGATTGTGAAAATAAAGGTTGGAACAGGTTCGCAAGTCCGAACAGACTTAATATTAGGGAAAGCATTTTTTTCATGGTAAAATCCATCAATAGTTGTTTCGAAACTTAATTTATTTTTAGCGGAAATTAAAGTTGGATTTCTTAGCGGGCTTTTAGAATGACAAAAGTAAGATCATCATGCGGAGAGGCATCACGCTTAAACTGATTAATAGCACGGAGTATTGCCGCTTCAATTTCTGTTGCTGATTTATGTGCATTAGATTCTATTATACTTAATAAACGTGCATCGCCGAATTGCTGCTTAAGCATATTCATTGTTTCTGTAACTCCATCGGTAAAAACAAGAAGAATATCACCACTCTTCATTTTCAGCTTATCAACTTTAAGCGAATCGCTGAAGATTGCCTTATCTGTGAGTCCCAATCCTATTCCCTTCGGAATTAGTTGTGAACATTTTTTGGCTTCAGAACAATAGTAAATAAAGGGCATATGCCCGGCACGGCAAATTGTCAGTTCATCACTTTTGGAAATATTAACCACACCGGAAGTAAAAAAGAATTCTCGTTTAAGTATGCGGTAAAGATTTTTATTCAGTTGTATAAGTATTTGTTTTATTTCAGAATTAAAATTTATTAGATGATGTAAAATTGCCTGCACTTGAACCATATACAACGCCGCCGCCATCCCCTTCCCCGAAATATCACCGACAATAACGAGACAATTTTCTTCCTCTTTATCTAATGTGATAAAATCGAAATAATCTCCGCCGACTTCTCTTGCCGGTTCAGTGTAACAAGCTACATCATATCTTTCAAAAGTGGGGGGTGCTTTGGGCATTAAGTTAGATTGAATTTTTCTGGCGACATCAAGTTCATCTTTTGCTGAAAGTTTATCGGCTAACTCAAAAGCGAGAAGTCCGTTTAATGCTAAAAAGGCTAACACACTCCATCCCCACATTCCATATAAATAACCATAGAAAAAGATGAAAAGGGCTATCGAGTAGATTAATCGTCTTGCAGGATTCAGCTTCAGCAAGAAAACAATAAATATATTTTTTAGGAAAGTAAAAGTTCGGGAAACTTTGTTTTTGGATAGATCTAACGGTTTAACTTCAGCAGAATAAAAGGAATAGATTTCGGGGGCTTCACGCTTAATTAATCTTTCAAATTCAGAGTAAGAAAGATCGTTAGTATAAAGATGGTAAATGCTTTTAAATAATTTAAACTCTGCCAAGAGTCTTCCCGATTATTACTTTATTAGGTGGACAAAAATTATTATTCATTTGAAGTAAAAATATACTCTTAATTCAGAATTAAAACCTGATTTCTTGATAAATATCTTAAAATATTTATTAATCGGACTAATTGACTGATGAGAATATATTTCTCCATCTTTTCGTTACTTGTGGTAATTAGTTTTAAGTAACCTGTCATCCCGTTCGCCACGGCGAATGGTTTCGGGATCTCCACGATTGTGGAAAGATGCTGATAGCCATCAGCATGACACATACCCCAACTCCCTGCCGTCATTCTGACGGATGTCAGAATCTTTCTCCTTGCATACAGATGCTGATATTCATCTGCATGACATCGTTCTCCCCTCTTGGCGGTTAAAAAAGTAAACCTTTCAGGATTAAAAAAACAGATGAAAATATATTTATGCATCTTTAACTCAAATACTCTATTTTTTATCCTTAAATTTTTAATAAAAGGCTGCGACTATGAATAAACTTATTTTTTCACTTTTGCTCATATTAACTACAATTGGTTATTCTCAAAATTATAAGCAAATCAAAATAACATTCCAGGATAGAAGTCAAATTGAAGAACTTGTAAAGTTCGATGTTGATGTTGAACATGTTGAATGGACAAAAGATAACGAGTTAATTCTTTTTGTAAATGAGGATGAATTTTCAAGATTAAGTTTAATGAATTTTAAGATTGAAATCCTTATTGACAACTGGGAAGAATATTTTTCAAAACTTCCAAAGATGAGTGAGAGTGAAAAATCAGCAGCAATTAATCAAAGTCGTGATATTTTCGGCGTGACCGGATTTGGTTACGGTTCATTAGCCGGTTATTATACAGTAGCTGAAGTAAACGCCAAATTAGACAGCATGAAACTTGCCTTTCCAAATCTCATAACCACAAAGCAGTCGATCGGGAATACGGTTGAAGGTCGCCCGATGTACGTGGTTAAAATTTCAGATAATCCTGATGTTGATGAAGACGAACCGGAAATACTTTATACTGCAATGATACATGCCCGAGAACCTCAGGCAATGATGCAAATGATTTACTATATGTATTACTTGCTCGAAAACTACGGCACAAACCCTGAAGTTACTTACATAGTTAATAATCGTGAATTGTTTTTCGTCCCAATATTAAATCCCGATGGCTATTACTATAACCAAATCTCCTCACCATCAGGTGGCGGTATGTGGAGAAAGAACCGAAAGAATAACAGCGGAAGTTATGGAATTGATTTAAATCGAAATTTTGGTCCGCAAAACTATTGGAATGCACCAAATGGCGGCTCAAGTACAACCCCTAGTTCAGATACATACAGAGGACCCGCACCATTCTCTGAAATTGAAACTCAAAACTTACGAGACTTTGTCGCGTCAAGAAATTTTAAGAATGCCTTGAATTATCATACTTATAGTAACTTATTAATCTACCCTTATGGTGCGTTGAGTATGGAAACGCCCGATTCAGTAATATTCCGTGAGTATGCCAATGATATGGTTGCTTACAATGGTTATCAACCAGGAACAGATTTGCAGACTGTCGGTTATTCAACCCGCGGTAATAGTGACGATTATTTGTATGACGGCGATATTCCGGCTCAAGGGAAAATCTTTGCAATGACTCCCGAAGTCGGAACTTCCAGTGACGGATTTTGGCCTCCTCAAAATCGAATTTTCCCTCTCGCTCAAGAAAATGTAATGCCTAATCTCTATTACGCCTATGTTGCCGGTGAATATGTAAAATTAAATAATGTAACGTACGACAGACAATATTTTAATCCGGGTGATCAAAACATTCAGATGAATATTTCAAGCGTAAAAAATAAAGGGCTGGGTGATGCGGTAAATCTAACTATCCAACTTGAATCTCTTGATCAATTTATCACAGTAAATAACGGAACAATAAATGTCGCCTCGCTTCCGGCACGAACATCAATCGCTATTCCGACACCTTTTACTTTTTCAATATCACCGATTGCTCCGATTGATTATCTCGCTAAGTTATTGGTTAAAACCTCTTCAAACGGAACAGTGATGTCATCTGATACGATAAAAATTATCCTCGGCACACCGGATTTTGCTTTTATCGATACGACAAATAATCCCGCTAACCTTTGGACAATAACAGCAGCTCCAACTACGCAACAATGGGGAGCAACAACTTCTTCTTTCTATTCGGCTCCTAATTCATATACCGATAGCCCTGTGGGGAATTATGTAGCGAGTGCAACCGTAAGTTTAACTTCTACTAATCCGATTAACTTGAGCGGTTTAAATAATCCACGTTTAGCTTTCTGGACTAAATGGGATATTGAAACAAAGTGGGATTGCGGTGTTGTTTTAGCTTCATCAAATAACGGTTCAACATGGACACCAATAAACGGACAATATACCAAACCGGCTTCCGGAAGCGGTAAACAAACCCCCGCCGGTATGCCGATGTATGACGGATTGAAATCAACATGGGTTCGTGAAGAATTTGATTTAAGCAGTTATGCAGGGCAACAGATTAAACTTCGTTTTGAATTGCGTACAGATGGTTCAATTCATAAAGACGGCTGGTATATTGATGATATCGGAATTTATACTTATAGTGCCGTTCCCGTTGAATTATCAGCCTTTTCAGCAAACATTGTAAATGATGTTATTCAACTTCAATGGAAAACTTTAACTGAAACCAACAACTCAGGGTTCTATATCGAACGGACAAATGATAACGTCAATTGGAATTCGCTCGGTTTCATTAAAGGAAATGGAACCACTGTAAACGAAATAAATTATTCTTTCGAAGACAACACCCCTAAATCGGGGAAAAATGTTTATCGATTGCGTCAATTAGATCTTGACGGTAGTATTAAAACCGCAGGAATTGTTGAAGTTGATTTTAATCTGATAACCGAATACAACTTAGAACAAAACTATCCGAATCCGTTTAATCCATCAACTATGATTAATTTTCAGTTGGCAAAAGCCGGTTTTGTAACTTTAAAGATTTATGATCTGCTCGGCAGAGAAGTTACAACCCTTATTAATAAAGAAATGGAATCAGGTAAACACTCTATAGAATTCTCCACCATAGGTGGAGGAACTAATCTTTCCAGCGGAACCTATTTTTATGAATTAAGTTCAGGTGATTTTAGATCAATCAAGAAATTTGTATTGATGAAATAAATAGCGGTTTTAATGCAAACAAAAGGGGGAAACCAATTCCCCCTTAATTTGCAGGTTCATATTTGTATTTGGAAAATAATGAATGTGTCAACTCTAAAAAGATAGAATTTAGGTTAACCAACAGATTTATCTGTTGGATTATGGAAATAAATCAACCTTTTTACTAACGGTTTTACCTGTGCGCCTATGGCGTAACCGTTTATTAACTTTATAGAGGTGACTCATAAATCATTCTTTTATATTTTGTAACAAGAAAGTAAATCACAATGAATAAGACAGAAATAAAAAAAAGAATAGTTGATTCATTAAGAGGACAAAAAGAAATTGAAAAAATCATAATTTTTGGTTCTTTTGCTCAAAGTGATTTGCCAAACGATATTGATATTGCCGTTGTTCAAGATAGTTCCGAAAACTACCTTACCCTTGCATTAAAATATAGAAAGCTTGTTAGAAATATTTCTAAAGAAATTGCGATTGATGTTTTTCCTATTTTAAGGAAAAATTCTAATCTTTTTTTCACCAATGAAGTAGCCTCAGGAGAAGTGATTTATGCAAGAGGAGACTAATAGCTGGCTCACTTATTCTGAAGAAAATTTAGAAGCTGCAAAAGTTCTTCTTGAAAGTGATCTCTACAATCCATGCCTTCAGAATGTACAACAGTCGATTGAAAAAGCTTTAAAATCATTGTTTGTTGAAAAGGCAATTCCCTTTAAAAAAACACATAACATTATGGAATTGAAAAACATTTTGGAGAAAAATGATATTGCGATAGAATTAACAGATGATGAGTGTGATTTTTTAGATAGTATTTATTTGCCTTCCAAATATCCAATCGGAAGTGCACTCCCTTTCTTCTATCCAAATAAAGATATTTGTATTAATTCTATTGCTTTAGTTGAAAAAGTAATAAAAGATGTAAAAGGCAAACTAAAATAAATCCTTTTTCACTTTGTAGAGACGAGGCATGCCTCGTCTCTACTTTTTTTGCCGCACACCCATAACCAACAGTTATCTTCACGTTCATCAATTCCCAAATTATGCTTATATTTGTCTGCTTTTATTTGAGTTTTCTTCAAGTTGACACTTATCTTTTATTTAAGCAAAAATCAATCAGACAAACGAACAAATAGATATTATTACAATTTTTATGAGTAAAATTAAAGAAATACAGAAGCGAAGAACTTTCGCTATTATCAGTCACCCTGATGCAGGTAAAACTACATTAACTGAAAAATTCCTGTTATACGGCGGCGCTATTCAAGTTGCGGGAGCAGTAAAATCTAACAAGATTAAAAAAAGTGCCACCTCCGATTTTATGGAAATCGAAAGACAGCGTGGAATTTCGGTTGCTACATCAGTAATGACATTCGAATATAACGGTGTTAAAATAAATTTGCTTGATACCCCCGGACACAAAGATTTTGCAGAAGATACTTATCGCACTCTAACCGCTGTTGACAGTGTTATTCTTGTTATCGATTGCGTAAAAGGGGTTGAGGAACAGACCGAAAAGTTAATGCAAGTTTGCAGATTACGAAATACTCCTGTTATCGTATTTATAAATAAGCTTGACCGTGAAGGTCGCCCGCCGATTGAGTTGTTAGATGAAATCGAAGAGAAACTTAATATCAGAGTTCGCCCTTTAAGCTGGCCTCTCGGAATGGGAATGAGCTTTCGCGGAGTTTATAATCTTTACGAAAATTCATTGTCTCTTTTCCAGGCAAATAAAACCAAAATTGAAGAAGACATCCTCTTCTTTAAAGATATTTATGATGAACAATTGGTCGAGATGTTCCGCGATACTGCAAAAAAACTGCAGGACGATGTAGAACTTGTTGAAGGAGTGTATGATCATTTTGATGTTAAGAAATATCAAGCCGGAGAACTCGCCCCCGTTTTCTTCGGAAGTGCGTTGAATAACTTTGGCGTAAAAGAATTGTTGGAAACTTTTATCCGCATTGCCCCAACTCCGCGTGAGCGTGAAACAACAGCGGGAATGATTTCTCCAACACATAATAAATTCAGCGGATTTGTTTTTAAAATTCACGCTAACCTTGATCCAAGGCATCGCGATAGAATTGCTTTTCTTCGTGTCTGCTCCGGTAAGTTTGAAAGAAATAAATTTTATACACATGTACGCCTCGGAAGAGAAATTAAATTTGCAAATCCGGCAAGCTTTATGGCTCAAGATAAAAGTGTAATTGAGGAAGCATTTCCCGGGGATGTAATTGGTTTATATGATACAGGAAATTTTAAAATAGGCGATACATTAACCGAAAAAGAATCGTTCATGTTTAAGGGAATACCAAGTTTTTCTCCAGAAATTTTCCGCGAGCTTGTTAGTACTGATCCGATGAAGTCAAAACAATTGGAAAAAGGAATTCGTCAATTGACCGATGAAGGGCTTGCACAATTATTTACACAGCACAACGGACTCCGAAAAATTATAGGTACTGTAGGCGAGCTTCAGTTTGATGTAATTCAGTACAGATTAACGAACGAATATGGGGCATCGTGTGCATTTCGTCCCCTTAATTTTATTAAGGCTTGCTGGATTTATTATGAATCCCCCGAAGATATAGATGAGATGAAAAGAATTCGTGCGCAAAATATTGCTTATGATAAACATGACAATTTGGTTTTTCTTGCTGAATCAGAATATACTTTAAATGCGGCGATGAGTAAAAATCCGAAAGCTCAATTCAGATTTACCGTTGAGCATAACACTCAAACAGTTGAATTAGAAGATTAATAATTGAGAGAAGATTAGAAAATAAAGGCTGTTCCACATTAAAGATGAACAGCCTGTTAAAAGATTAGTCTTTTTTATTTGCGACTTCAACGTGGATTTTTTTACCGCGGATTTGATTTCCTTCCATTGTATCAAGAATTTCATCTGCATATTCCGATGGAACATTTACAAAACAAAATTTATCATACAAATCAATATTCCCAATAACTTTTCCGGGAATTCCGGTTTCGCCTGTTAATGCACCAAGAATATCACCAGGACGAACTTTATCTTTTCTACCGACATTTAAGAAAAGCCTTACCTCTGCTCCCGAATATTTATTTTTAATCTCTTTAACATTAAGATCATCCTGCTTTGTGGTTGACTCAAGATTAAACTTTAGCAATGCTGCCGCTATATCAGTAGTTGTATAATCATCGTTAATAAGTTGATTTACGATTTGCGTATATTTTTTTAGATCCCCTGTATCAATAATCTTTTTAAGATCTTCAACAAAAAGATTGGTTCGCATCTCTTCAACATCATCGTAAGAAGGAACGGGCATCAGTTTAATTTTTGTCTTGATATACTTTTGAATATCGCGAAGTTTGAAAATTTCTCTTCCCGTAACAAAAGTAAATGCTCTTCCCGATTTCCCGGCTCTTCCGGTTCTACCGATACGATGTACATAATATTCTTCATCCTGCGGCATATCATAATTAAAAACTGCTTCTACGTTATCAATATCAAGTCCGCGTGCGGCAACATCTGTTGCAACAAGAATTTCGATAGCTCCTTTTCGAAATTTACCAAGAACTTTTTCTCTTGTAGCCTGTTTCATATCGCCATGAAGCCCATCAACCGAATAACCGCGTCCTTGAAGATGTTCAACTAATTCATCTGCACCACGTTTAGTATTGCAGAAAATTAGAGAGAGTTTAAGATTATATAAATCTATTATTCGTGAAAGTGCTTCAAGTTTGTTTTTATCTTTCACTTCAAAGTAAATTTGTTCGGTATTGGGGACGGTTAGTACTTCGTGAACAACTTTAATTTGTTTCGGATTTCGTTGATATTTTTTAGTCAGTTCAAGAATTGCTTTAGGCATAGTTGCCGAGAACATAACCGTTTGACGCTGTTTAGGAGTATTCTTTAAGATAAGTTCAATATCATCTCTAAAGCCCATATCAAGCATCTCATCCGCTTCATCAAGAACAACCAGCCGGATTTTTTCCATATGGATTGTCCCGCGTTCGATATGGTCTAAAACACGACCGGGTGTTCCGATAATTATCTGCACCCCTTTTTTTAATGCTCTTAATTGCCGTTCAATCGGTTGACCGCCGTATACAGGAAGAAAGTAAACATCCTTTTTATATTTAGAAAGTTTATTGATTTCCTCTGCAACTTGAATTGCGAGTTCGCGTGTGGGGCATAAAATAATAATTTGTAAATCGCGGTTTGTGGTATCAATCAATTCAATTGCGGGGATACCAAATGCGGCTGTTTTGCCGGTACCCGTTTGGGCTTGTCCAATTACATCGTGTCCATCAAGCAGCACAGGAATTGCTTCCGATTGTATTGGTGTTGCTTCTTCATAACCTAAATCAACGATAGCTTTGTGTATTTCTTTTGAAAAAGTCATCTCTGAAAACTTAATTTTTTTCATTCATTTTCCGTCTATTGTAAAATATTTTTTGTTTAACATTGTAAAATACGACTAAATATTAACAAACGAGTCTTTTATTTTGGGTTAAGGCTTCACCGGAATCTTGTTTATAAACTTAAGCGGGACAAAATTAAATTCGATCAAATTTTATGGAAGGAGGGATGCTTCTTCTGGCGAGAAGTGGTTCTCGACAGCCGTGGGAATTTGTGCGAAAATATTAAAAGCAATAACTGTCATAAAAGAAAAGTTTTTAAATACATTTTCCCCTCCTATTAATATTTCTTTATTAGCAACTCAATATGTTTTTCCATAATAGAACCCGAACTTTTGGTCTTTAAATTAGTTAAAAAATTATTCCTGCTAGATTTAGCAACATTATTTTCAATATATCCTCTTAAGAAGTAAAAAACTTGCCCGGACGATGTATAATCTTCAATAAGTTTTCTTTCTATTTCATATGCTTTTGCCGGTTGTTGTAGAACAACAGCGTAAATGGCTTGTAATATTGTTAAAATTTTAGGCGCATAAAAAGAATTAGGGTTTTTATCTCTCAAATTCAGCAATTGGCTTTCAAAAACATTTCCTTCAGTTGAATACTTTTCGATGGCATCTTTAAAATTAATATGAACATTATATTCTTCTCCTGCAGGAACGGTAATATTTATGACAACTTCTTTTTCGAATTTAGTTGTCTCCTCTTCAAAAAACTTTATCCAAATTTTATATTCCCCTGGAGAGAAGTACGAATATCTAGTAAAACCATCATAACTGATACCATACAAATCATTCAGTTCAACTATACGGCAAAGTTCTTCATGTGGCTCTAGCTTATTTTGGGATAAGATCCATTCATTAAGATGAGTAACTTTTAAATTCAATGGATTTCCATTTATGTCCATCATATTTATCAAAAATCCACATCTGCCATTAAAAGTGAATAGACTATTTGAATAGTTTTTAATACAAATAGAAACTTCTACCGGCTCGCCCATTAAGTAAGAAGTTTTGTTTAATTGAAGTGAAAAATCCAAATTATCTTGAGCTTTAATAAAATTAGTCAATCCTATAATTAATACTATAGTTAAAGTTATTATTTTCATTTTAGTCCCTTTCTTTGCTAATTAACCCACCTGTTGAAGCAACAATAGGAGGGATTTATGTTAAGAAATTTTGGGTAATAAACAATATTTTTCGTACAAACACACCGCTGATTATTTATATTTTAGTTTTACTGCATTCTCTGTCGAGAAGTGGTTCTCGACAGCCGTGGGACTTATTTATTGTGTTATTTATTTTTTACCGACTATAATAACTGCTTTATAGTCGAAAATACCTTCAAATTTTTCACCAACACTCACGATCATATTTTCTTTTACAGCTAAGCCTACTAAGTATTGGTATTCGCTTATTAATTCATCATATATTTTCCAACTGACTCCATTATAATGAGTTATTGTAGACTTATTACCTGTGGTAAATAAATTATTAATCTCTGTACCCCTTATTCTTATATAAGCACCTCTGAAATAATCATTATAAGGATATAGCTCTTCTCCCTCTCCCGTAGTATTAGTTTTGCATCGATAAAGGTTATATGGAGATAATACGTAAATGAAGTTGCTGCTATTTGTCCATAGGCTTAACAATCCATCAGAAAACCTGTTCTTTACTGTTTGCATTGGGTAACTCCCCTCAAATACGATTTCTGTTTGGTTATTTTTGATTTTTAATAAATTTGTTTTTTGTAGGTTTTCGCCGCAAACCCAAACAGTTTTTCCATCGGGACTTCCCCAAACATCAAGCAAATCCACATCTGTTCCGCTTGTCCCTACGGGACTCTCTATCTTTGTCCACCCACTTCCGTTGTAGTGGGCGATGTTGCCGTTGTCTCCTACAGCATACAAATCATTGCTGCTGCTGCCCCAGAGTTTATTGATTTGCCACCCCCTAAGGATGTTCGGAATTGTTAATTCAATAAATTGACCATTTAAATACCGCATATAACCAGAAAACCAAATATCGTTTCCGTTAAATGCAAATATTGTTCTTATAGTCCATATTCCGCCTTTATAAAATATTTTTTTCAATTCCCATTCTGTTCCATTCCAGTGAACCGCATTATAGAATGTCGGGTCGGGGTTGCCATTCGAGTCATTCATATAAATTTCTCCAACTGCCCAAATGTTGTTTTCGTTTATTATAGCTACATCGTAAAGTACACTATTACCATATTCTCCAAACTCAAATGTCTGCCAGGTAAAGTTGTGGCTTGTGGTGTCAAGGGTTATTGCAAGTACTTCATTACTTACATTATTGGGGTTCATTAACTTATAACGGTAGTTATGCTTTGGGAATAAGTTTTCAATGGTAATTACTGTATCTCTTTGTTTTAGTGTTATATCAAGTTTTTTATTTTCATTTTCGAATAGGGTATAATCTTGTACTAATGCATTACTCCCTGCTGTTATTTTCAGCCACACTTCAGTACAAGAAGCATCTTCAACGGCCATTGTTACGTTACCGGTGTTCGGCTCTGTCGGTTTATTACAACCAAGATTAAATACTATTAAAGCTGTAAACAGTATTATGGTAAAATATTTTATGCCGGCGATTATTTTCAAATTAATCACTCAATGTCTAAATAAGAGATAAACAACTGTTAACTATTTATGCTATTCTCCCAATCGCTTTGAAGGGATTAGAAAATTTTTAACGTAATCAGAAACACCTTCTTCAAGTGAATGAAGTTTTTTATCATAACCCGACTTACGAATTTTACCAAGATTTGCTTCGGTGAAGTATTGATATTTATCGGTTAGATGTTCGGGAAGGTCAATATATTGAATATTAACAGGCTTTCCGAACGCATTAAATAAGGCTGTAACAAGGTCGTTCCAGGTTCGTGCGTTTCCACTCCCCACATTGAAAAGACCATTTTTGTCTCGATTGTCCAAAAAGAAAAGAGTCATATCAACAGCATCTTTTACATAAACGAAATCACGTTTTTGTTCGCCGTCTTTGTAATCCGGATGTTTAGATTTAAATAATTTCACAACACCTTTATCGCGCACCTGCTCAAAAGCTTTATGAACAACACTTCTCATATCTCCTTTGTGGTATTCATTAGGACCGTAAACATTAAAATATTTGAGTCCGGCAATTTTACCAAGCATCCCTTTTTTACAAGCCCAGATATCAAAAAGATTTTTACTGTAGCCATACATATTCAGCGGGCGGAGTTTTTCACATTCTTCATTAGTATCATTAAAGCCGAGTGAACCATCACCATAAGTTGCGGCTGAAGAGGCATAAATAAAGCGGATTCCGTTCTTTACACAATAAGAAGCAAGATGTTTTGTATACTCAAAATTATTCTCCATTAAATGATCGGCATCTTTTTCTGTTGTAGAAGAATTTGCCCCCATGTGAATAATCGCATCTATTTTAAATGTAATTTTATCTTCAATTATCGCTTTAAGGAATTTCTGTTTATTATAATAGTTTGCATAATTGAGCGGGACAAGATTTTTCCACTTTTCATCGGTTCCCAATTCATCTACAATTACAATTTCATCTTTACCTAATTGATTAAGCCTCCAAACAATTGCAGAGCCTATAAAGCCGGCTGCACCGGTTACTACTATCATAATTTTTCCTATTGGTTATAAGATTTTTATATTACATGGCAATTTACTTATATTTGCCAAACGAATCAAAAGCACATTATAATTAAGAAACGGCAGCTCAAAGCAGAAGAGAAATAGCCGTTTCATTGAGCAGGCGAAGAACAAAAAAGAGGCAACAATGGTTTCCACAATCAAACTTCTACGGGAAATTCTATCCCGTCGTATCCTTGTGCTCGATGGCGCAATGGGTACAATGATTCAACGACACAAACTTACCGAAAGTGATTTTCGGGGTGCACGCTTTAAGGATCATCCACATGATCTGAAAGGGAATAACGATTTACTTTCTATTACTCAACCTGAGATAATAAAAGGTATTCACCGTGAGTATCTTGAAGCCGGTGCCGACATAATTGAAACCAACACTTTCAATTCAACATCAATTTCTCAAGCAGATTATCTCACAGAAAATCTGGCTTATGAATTGAATTTTCAGTCGGCAAAAATTGCAAAAGAAGCTGCAGATGAATTTACAAAAATGAATCCCGATAAACCCCGTTTTGTAGCAGGGGCACTCGGACCAACAAACAAAACAGCATCATTATCCCCCGATGTAAATGATCCCGGTTTTCGCGCAATTACATTTGATGCGCTTGTAACTGCTTATGCCGAGCAAGCAAAAGGATTAATAGATGGTGGTGCAGATATTCTTCTTGTCGAAACTATTTTTGATACACTAAATGCCAAAGCTGCATTATTCGGGATATCACAATTATTACGCGAACTTAATATTGAAATTCCGATTATGATTTCAGGTACTATCGTTGATAATAGCGGTCGTACTTTATCGGGACAAACTACAGAAGCTTTTTGGATTTCAGTTTCACATACAAAAAATTTAATTAGTGTCGGCTTGAACTGTGCACTCGGCGCAACTCAAATGAGACCGTTTCTTCAAGATTTATCAAGAATGGCGAATTGTTATATCAGCGTTTATCCTAATGCGGGATTGCCAAATCATTTCGGTGAGTATGATGAGACTGCCGACATCATGTCGAATACTCTAAGTGAATTTGCACAGAGTAATTTATTTAATATTGTCGGCGGTTGCTGCGGTACAACTCCCGATCATATTCGTGCAATTGCAGAAATGGCTAAGAATTATAAACCGAGAGAAATTCCCCTCAATGATAATTATTTAAAACTGAGCGGATTGGAGCCGGTAACAATTCGCCCTGAAACAAACTTTGTAAATATTGGCGAACGGACTAACGTAACCGGTTCAAAAGCCTTTGCAAATATGATTCTTAAAGGAGATTATGATGCAGCCCTTTCTGTTGCACGTCAGCAAGTAGAAAATGGCGCACAGGTTATCGATATAAATTTAGATGAAGGAATGCTTGACAGCGAAGAAGCAATGATTAAGTTTCTTAATCTTCTTCAAGCTGAACCTGATATTGCTAAAGTACCGATTATGCTTGATTCTTCTAAATGGACTGTAATTGAATCCGGCTTAAAACGTCTTCAAGGAAAAGGAATTGTCAATTCAATTAGCATGAAAGAAGGGGAAGAAGTATTTAAAGATCATGCAAGAAAAGTACTTGACTACGGTGCGGCAGTAATTGTAATGGCTTTTGACGAACAGGGACAAGCTGATTCTGTTGAAAGAAAAATTGATATTTGTAAGCGTGCGTATAAAATTCTAACAGAAGAAGTTGGTTTCCCTCCGTATGATATAATTTTCGATCCGAATGTTCTAACAGTTGCAACAGGAATTGAAGAGCATAACAATTATGCCGTCAACTTTATTGAAGCAACTCGTTGGATAAAACAAAATCTTCCATTTGCAAAAGTAAGCGGCGGAATTAGCAATATCTCTTTTTCATTCAGAGGAAATAATGTTGTCCGCGAAGCTATGCACTCCGCATTCCTTTATCATGCAATCAAAGCCGGACTCGATATGGGAATTGTCAACGCCGGACAACTTGAAGTCTATGAAGAAATTTCAAAAGATTTGCGCGAACTTGTAGAAGATGTCTTGCTAAACCGAAGACAAGATGCCACCGAACGACTTATAGATTTCGCAGAAAAAGTTAAACAAAAAGATAAAGCCGAAATTGTTAAAGATGAATGGAGAAACGGTTCTGTTGAAGAACGCCTAAAGCATGCGTTAATAAAGGGGATTGTTGAGTTCATTGATACCGATATTGAAGAAGCAAGATTAAAATATAAACGTCCGCTTGAGGTTATCGAAGGACCACTCATGGCGGGAATGAATGTAGTCGGTGATCTTTTTGGTGCGGGGAAAATGTTTCTTCCGCAAGTTGTTAAAAGTGCACGCGTAATGAAAAAAGCCGTTGCCATTTTAATTCCGTACATCGAAGAAGAAAAAGCGGCAGCAAACGATACTCGCGAAGCCGGTAAAGTTCTAATGGCAACTGTTAAAGGGGATGTGCATGACATCGGTAAGAATATTGTTGGCGTTGTACTTGGCTGCAATAACTATAAAGTTGTTGATTTAGGTGTGATGGTTTCTGCAGAAAAGATTATCCAAACTGCAATTGATGAAAAAGTTGATGTTATAGGTTTAAGCGGATTAATAACTCCATCGTTAGATGAGATGTGTTTTGTTGCTTCTGAAATGGAGCGCAAAGGATTGAAAATTCCTTTAATGATTGGTGGAGCAACAACATCAAGAATTCATACTGCAGTAAAAATTGCTCCAAACTACAGTCAACCTGTAGTTCATGTTTTAGATGCATCACGTAGTGTTCCGGTTGTAAGCAATTTGATTAATGATGATGCGAATATCCGCAGAAATTATACTGAGCAGATTAGCAAGGAGTATCAACATCTTCGCGACGAACATCTTAGAAGAAGAGAAGATAAAAAGTATCTTACAATAGAAGATGCAAGAAAAAACAAACCGACCTTCGACTGGAATTCTGTTCCCATAACTCCTCCCGTTAAACCAGGTGTAACGGTTTTAAATGATTATCCTTTAGCAGAACTTCGAAAGTACATCGACTGGACTCCCTTCTTTATGACATGGGAATTAAAAGGAAAGTATCCCTCTATTTTTGAGGATGCCAAATATGGTGTTGAAGCAAAAAAACTTTTTAATGATGCAAATAAATTACTTGATACAATAATCACTGAAAATTCATTAAAGGCAAATGGAGTAATTGGATTATTCGCAGCTAATAGTATCGAAGATGATATTGAAGTTTATGCGGATGATACGCGTCAAGGAGTTTTATCGGTATTTCATACTTTGAGAAATCAAGGAGCAAAATCGAAAGACTCGAACAACATTGCACTCGCTGATTTTGTAGCTCCACATGAGAGCGGCATCAATGATTACATCGGTGCTTTTGCTGTAACGACGGGAATTGGCATTGAAGCTTTAATCGACAAATATGAAAAAGATCATGACGATTACAATTCAATAATGGTTAAGGCAATTGCCGACCGTTTAGCCGAAGCATTTGCTGAACATCTGCATGAAAAAGTGCGAAAAGAATTTTGGGGATATTCAAAAGATGAAAATCTTTCAAATGAAGAATTGATAAAAGAAAAATATAAAGGAATTCGCCCGGCACCGGGTTATCCCGCTCAACCAGATCATACTGAAAAAATAACAATATTCGAGTTACTTTCGGTTGAGAAAAATACAGGAATTACTTTAACTGAAAGTCTTGCAATGTACCCGACTGCATCAGTGAGCGGCTTGTATTTCGCACATCCTGAAGCAAAATATTTTAATGTCGGTAAGATATCAAAAGATCAGGTTATTGATTATCATACTCGAAAAGGGATGAGCATTATCGAAACAGAAAGATGGCTTCGACCAATACTGAATTATGATTAAACACTATTTCTTAATTTCATTTGCTTAACCAGAATATGAAAAAGAGCAGCTTCGTACAATATTGTCAATAGCCGATATTAAGTTGAATAATTAAAAGTAAAACATGGAAATAATTAAAATTGAAAATCTATCTAAAGAATTTTCTTCTCTTAAAAGAAAGAATAGTTTATTAGCATTAGACAATGTTTCCCTCTCTGTTGAAAGAGGAAAAATATTCGGATTACTCGGTCAAAATGGAGCAGGTAAAACTACTCTTGTAAAAATTCTGCTCGGTTTAACTCATCCCACCGAAGGAAGATTTTCTTTATTTGGTGATTTGACTAATAACTATAAAAACAAAAAACGAATCGGCTATCTTCCTGAAAATCACAGATTCCCGAATTTCTTAACCGCCTATCAAGTCCTCTACTATTTGGCATTATTAAGCGAGCTTGACTATAGAGGATTGAAAACCAAAATTTATGAATCATTAGAACTTGTCGGATTAAAAGGTGTAGAAAAGAAGAAAGTAAAAACTTTTTCTAAAGGGATGATGCAAAGATTAGGTATTGCTCAATCTATTATACATAACCCCGATTTAATTTTTCTTGATGAACCGACAGACGGAATTGATCCAATCGGCAGAAAAGAAATTCGAGATATTTTAGTCCGATTGAAAAACGAAAACAAAACTGTTTTTCTTAATAGTCATATTTTATCTGAAGTTGAATTAATTACCGATAATGTTGCCATTCTTCATAAGGGTAAATTAATTAAACAAGGAAGCATCAGCGAACTAACGGCAATCGAGAATGAGTACAAAATTACAACGGATGCAGAACTTGATGAGTTTTTATATCAGGAAGATTTTTCAAAGTTTAATTTGAAAAAACTATCAGGATTTACTTATGTCTTAACAGGCTCTGATGAATCCGGCTTGAATAATCTAATCGATCTGTTTCGATTAAAAGGAATTACAATTAAAGAATTAATTAAGCAAAAACTCTCTCTTGAGGAAATTTTTATAAGCTTGATTAAAGATTTGGACAAAGGTAATTAAGATGCGTAATATTTTAATCATCATTCTATACACTTTGAGAGAGCTTTTTGCCAGGAAACTATTTATTGCTTTCGGAATAATCTCAACGCTTGCAATCGGAATCATTTGGCTGATATTGGCAAACGGTTCTGTAATGATAAATCAATTAGGAAGTTCGAATCTTAATTTTGAAGAAATGGAAAAAGTAGTTATTGGTTTTGAAGTATCAGCAATTTTATTTTTGTCCGATTTATTTATTCTGATAGCCATTTTCTCATCCGCAAACCTTATCCCTTCAATGTTAGAAAAAGGGGCGATAGATGTTTTTTTATCAAAACCGATAAGCAGAATTCAACTGATTTCCGGGAAATATCTTGGTGGTGTAACTTTTGTATTTCTAAACATGACTTATCTTGTTGTCGGGATTTTCCTTGTTGTTTCATTCTATTTTAATCTCTGGAGTTTCACAGTATTATTAGCAATTCCCGTTATTACATTTACTTTTGCCCTGTTGAATATTTTTCTTCTGATTTCGGGACTGCTAACTCGAGGTTCTGCTTTAGGAATGATCATAACATACTTTTATTTTATAGTCCTTAGTCCGATTCTCGCCGCGCGTGACTCGGTTGGTAATTTCATAGATAGCGGATTCCTAAAACAGACTTTAAATGTCTTATATTATATACTTCCACAAGTGCATGATATTGTAAAAACCGTATTCAAACAGATTTTATTGCAAAACGAAAATGTACAATATGAACTTATTCTTTATTCTTCACTCTTTCTGATTATTGGGTTAACCCTTTCCTTTTTCATTTTTGAAAAGAAAGATTTGTGACGTTATTAAATCTTAATACAATACTCTTGTTTTTATAGTGCCTCGTATTGATTTAAGTTCTTTCATTATTTCTTTCGAATTTACCTTACCGTCAATATCTAAAATCACATAACCGATATAAGGATCGGTCTGCAAATACTGTGACGCTATATTCATTTTTTTTGCTGTAAACACTTTTGTAATCTTGTTTAGTATTCCCGGTTTGTTTTGGTGAATGTGAAGATAACGTTGTTTGTTAACATTTGGAGCAAGTGATACTTCCACAAAATTAGTTGCTCCGAGTGTTGAACCGATGTTGCTATATTTAATCAATTTTTCGGAAACTTCCACAGCAATGCTTGCTTGAGCTTCGGCAGTACTTCCGCCAATATGGGGAGTGAGAATCACATTCGGAAAGTTTTGCAAAACGCTTGCAAATTCTTCTTGATTTGAAGTTGGCTCAATAGGAAAAACATCAATCGCTGCACCGGATAAATGTTTCTTTCGCAAAGCATCTGCGAGATGGTCAAGATTAACAATGCTTCCACGAGAAGCATTTATAAGAGCCGCCCCTTTTTTCATCAAAGCAAGTTCTTTTTTTGTAATCATATTTTTTGTCAGCTCAGTCTCAGGAACATGTAAAGTAACAATATCAGATGATGAAAGAAGCAGTTCTAAACTCGAAGATGGATGAGCGTTTCCAAGACTGAGTTTATTTTCGATATCATAATAGATGACATTCATTCCATAGTTTTCAGCAAGTATAGAGACTTGCGATCCGATATGTCCGTATCCGATAATTCCTATTACTTTTCCGCGAGCTTCAAATGAAGTTGAAGCATCTTTTAACCATTCTCCGCGATGTGCTGCATAATTTTTTTCGGGAATTTTTCTTAAAAGAAAAATTGCTTCGCTAATAACGAGTTCAGCAACTGAACGCGTATTTGAAAATGGAGCATTGAAAACCGGAATTCCTTTCTTCTTTGCAGATAGAAGATCAACCTGATTCGTCCCAATACTGAAGCAGCCAATTGCGATAAGTTTTTCGGCGTGCTGTAAAACATCTTCAGTTAACAGTGTTCGGGACCGTATTCCTATGAGATGAACATCTTTTATTTTTTTAATCAGCTCGTCTTTTTCTAAAGAACCAACCAAATATTCAATGTTGTTATAACCGTTTTCTTTAAATAAATCTATCCCACTTTGATGAACCCCTTCAAGAAGTAAAACTTTAATTTTCTCTTTTGATAGTGAAAGTCGAGCATGATTATTCATATTTAAACCAAATATTTCTTTTCCGCAAAGTTGTTCCCCTAACTTTTAAATCATTGTTAGAAAGTTAAATGTTTTATTAAGATGTTATAGAATTACTAATCCTCATCACGAAGTTTTTCTAAAACAGAAAAATCTTCCAGCGTAGAAGTATCACCAATAATATTACCGCTTGTCGCTATTTCACGTAACAAGCGACGCATAATTTTACCGCTTCTGGTTTTCGGAAGGGAATCGGTAAATCTAATTTCGTCCGGTTTTGCAATATGACCGATTTCCTGAGCCACGTGATTTCTCAATTCCTCTTTTAAAATGTGTGTGGGTATTTTACCCGATTCAAGAGAAACAAAAGCAACTATCGCACTTCCCTTAATTTCGTCAGGGCGCGCGACAACAGCCGATTCAGCTACATCTCTATGACTCACAAGCGCACTCTCTATTTCTGCAGTTCCAAGGCGATGTCCGGAAACATTAATTACATCATCAACCCTTCCCATTACCCAGAAATAGCCGTCTTTATCTTTACGCGCCCCATCACCTGTAAAATAAAATCCTTTATAATCACCAAAGTATTGCTTTTTGAAACGCTGTTTATCACCATAAATTGTTCTAAGCATTGAGGGCCAAGTATCCTTAATGATTAAGAAACCTCCCGAACCCGGCGGAACGGATTTTCCCTTTCTATCAACTACATCAGGTAAAACGCCCGGCATGGGAAATGTACACGACCCCGGTTTGGTTGTAGTAATTCCGGGCAATGGCGAAATCATAATTGCTCCGGTTTCTGTTTGCCACCATGTATCTACTATTGGGCATTTTGCTTTTCCGATTATTTTATAATACCACATCCATGCTTCGGGATTTATTGGTTCCCCAACCGTTCCCAATAAACGTAAACTTGAAAGATCGTGCTTGAGAACCCATTGCTCACCCCATCGAATAAAGGCTCTGATAGCTGTCGGTGCAGTGTAGAAAATGTTTATTTTGTACTTATCTATAATTCTCCAAAACCGATCGGGATCGGGATAATTAGGTGCTCCTTCATACATCACTGTTGTTGCCCCGTTTGCAAGCGGTCCATAAACAACATATGAATGACCTGTTATCCAACCAATATCAGCAGTGCACCAATAAATGTCTTCATCTTTTAAATCGAAAACTAGTTTTGATGTAAAGTAAGTACTAACCATATAACCGCCGGTAGTGTGTAAAATTCCTTTCGGTTTTCCGGTTGTTCCGCTAGTATACAAAATGAAAAGTGGATGTTCGGAATCAAGTGGCACAGCTTCACATTTGTCTGTAACTGATTGCATTATTTCATGCCACCAGTGATCTCTTCCGGCGGTAATATTTGTATGTGAATCCATTATTCTTCTATAAACAATTACATTTTCAACTTGAGGGCATCCTTCTAAAGCTTTATCCACAGCAGGTTTTAATGGTACAAGAGAACCTCTTCTTACTGCAACATCAGAAGTTATAACAAGTTTTGCATCGGCATCGTTAATTCTATCTTTCAATGCTTCAGCACTGAATCCTCCGAAAACAACTGTATGAACCGCTCCAATTCTCGCACAACCCAAAATTGCGATAGCAAGTTCGGGAACCATCCCCATATAAACAGCTACTCGATCTCCTTTTTGAACGCCAAGCTGTTTTAATACATTAGCAAATTTACTTACTTCTCTATGTAAGACTTGATAGGTTAAAATGCGGGTATCTCCGGGCTCTCCTTCCCAGATAATTGCAGCTTTGTTTCTTCGCCATGTAGTAAGATGTCTATCAATGCAATTGTAACTTATATTTGTTTTACCGCCAATAAACCATTTAGCATTGGGTGGATTCCATTGTCTCACTTTTTTCCAATATTTAAACCAATGAAGATTATCGGCAACGTCTCCCCAAAATTTTTCGGGATTAAGAATAGATTCTTTATACATCCGTTTATAATCTTCAAAAGATTTTATGTTAGCTTGCTTTGTAAATTCTTTCGAAGGCTTGAATAAACGATGTTCTTCTAATACGGAAGTAATGTTTTCTTCTTGTAAAACTGCCTTTTTCATCTTGCTATCCTTAAATAGTTACACTCATTGATTAACGGACTGAAAGATAGAAATTAATTACTGGAATTTCCAAACGTATATAAATTTTTTTTTATTTACGCATTAAGGTATAAAGTTCTTTAATTTCATTTGAAGTGAGTTCGGTTACATCACCAGGTAAAAGATTATCAAGATAAATATTTGCGATTCTTATTCGAATTAATCGCAACGTAGGAAAACCAATAGCAGCCGTCATCTTTCTAACTTGTCTGTTTCTTCCTTCTGTAATAATAAGTTTTATCCATGTATCCGGAATGTTTTTCCTCACACGTATTGGGGGATTTCTTTCGGGAAACTGATTAAATTCATTCAAGAAGAAAACTTTTGCCGGTTTTGTCTTTCTACTTTCAATTACTACTCCGGACTCAAGTTTTTCTAAATCAACTTTACGGGGCGCACCATCAACTTGAACTGCGTATTCTCTCTCATGTTCATATTTAGGGTTAAGCAGCAAATCCGTTAATGTTTTATCATTAGTTAAAAGAAGAAGTCCCTCGCTATTGCTGTCCAATCTGCCAACCGGATACACATCTACAGGGAAATTATAAAGATTGGCAAGAGTCAACCTTCCGGCATCGTCAGTAAACTGACTTAGCATACCGTAAGGTTTGTAAATTTTGAAATAAAAATGTCTCGTTTTTGTTTTCATACTAAGCTAATCAGTTGTTCAAAAATCGAAAAAAATATAAAGAAATCATATCGAATAACACGTCTAATTTCATATCTTTACAGAATTATTTCTGAAATTTTGAAGAAAGAGATAATTATGTCTTTTAGAGATCAAAAAAAATATATGGAAGAACTCAAACGTCACGATTACAAAATTAAAGGTAAAGATAGCGATGAGTTTAAGATTTTATTAAAGAGGCATAAAGATGAGGAGGAATTTGACACTCTCTCATTATCAAAAGCTAAATTGCTTTATGAAAGATATTGTGTATCTGCGGTTAAAAAGAATTATGATCACTTCTTCAAAAAGCCGGATGATCAGCAATAGCATAACAATATTCTGAATTTTTATATTGATAAATATATTAGTTGTAACTAAATTTTTGTTTCTGTTTCATATTAGAGGATAAAATGAATTATAAACTTCTTGAGCGCATCGTTGGAATTGCGGTCTTTATTATTTCGGCAACTGTATTGTTTTTTACGGTACAGCCATCTGTTTCGTTTTGGGATTGCGGTGAGTTTATTGCTGCCAGTTTTTCGTTGCAAGTACCACACCCTCCCGGAACCCCATTCTTTCTTCTTTTAGGAAGAATTTTTTCAATGATACCGTTTGCCGAAAACATTGCATTTAGAGTTAATGCTATATCAGTTTTAGCGAGTGCGTTTTCGGTACTTTTCCTTTATCTAATAGCTGTTATGCTGATACAAAACTATCGCGGTAAAGAACCAAAAAATATGCTTGATGCTTTTGGAACTTATATTGCAGCAGCAATCGGTGCTTTATCTTTCTCATTTAGCGATACATTCTGGTTTAATGGTGTTGAAGCTGAAGTTTATGCAACAAGCACTTTCCTTTTAGCGGCTATTACTTATTTGATGATGCTTTGGAACGAGAAGGCTGATAATAAGGATAACGAAAAATATATTTTGATGATCGCCTATTTAATCGGTTTATCAACAGCCGTTCATCTTATGAGTGTCCTTGCAGTTATTGCGGTTGTAATGATTATTATGTTTAGAAAATATGTAGATGATGATGAATCTTTCAAAAAGACCGGATATATTTTATTAGGTCATACGGCTCTTATTTTAGTTTTAGCTTTTGCATTATGGGGCGGACAGACAAGTTCAAATCCACCATCTCCTGAAGAATATCAATCTTTTGATTCAAGGTTTAAATTAATTGTTGCCGGAATAAGTATCTTGATTATTGGTGCTTTCTGGAAAAAATTATTCTCTAGAAATTCTATCTATCTTCAATTAATTATTGGTGGACTGGCGCTTGTTATAACATATCCTGGAATGGTAAAAGTATTCCCCGGAATTATGTCAAGCATTGCAGGTAATAATATGTGGACCGAGCTTTTATTTATTGCAGTTCTTCTTGGTGCTTTTGCTTATGGAGTTCACTATTCAGTAAAAAACAATAAACCAACCCTACATCTTGTTTCCCTCTCATTAGTTTTTATCTTTTTGGGATTTGCTACGTATACTATGGTAATTGTTCGTGCAAATCAACAGCCGCCAATGAACGAAAACGAGCCAAATGATTTTACTGAGTTAGTTTCATACTTAAACCGTGAACAATATGGTGACTTCCCAACATTCAAAAGAAGATTTGCAACAGAACCACATCAAATGGGAGTTTACAGTAACTACTCAAGCGATCTCGATTTCTGGTGGCGTTATCAAATGAACCATATGATGACCCGCTATTTATTATGGAATTATGCAGGACGAGAAAGTTGGAATCAGGATTCCGGTGTTAATATGTGGCCTTTTAATGCAGTTGGTAACGCACTCGGGAAGGCATTTAATATCAGATTCTCCGGTGAAGCTAAAGATTCTCTTTATGGAATTCCTTTCTTACTCGGATTACTCGGAATTTATTTCCATTTCCGAAAAGATTGGAAGATGGCATCAACATTTATGATTCTATTTATTTTTATGGGTTATCTGACTGCATTCTATCAGAACCAGCAGCAACCTCAGCCGCGTGAAAGAGATTATTTTTATGTGGGAGCTTTTTTCGTTTATTCGATTTGGATTGCAATTGCAATACGCGGATTAATTGACCTTGCTCAGGAAAAAATAAAATCTGAATCCGCAAAGAAAGCCGCGGTTTATGGAATTTTAGCCTTCGGAGTTATTTTTGTTCCGATTAGAATGTTCCAGGCTAATTACTTCACCCATGATAGATCAAATAATTGGGTTCCTTGGGATTATTCATACAACTTACTTCAAAGTTGTGCGCCAAATGCAATATTATTTACCAACGGCGATAACGATACATTTCCCCTTTGGTACTTACAAGATGTAGAAGGTGTAAGACGCGATGTGAGAATTGCAAATCTTAGTTTAATTAATACTCCTTGGTACATCAAACAATTAAAAAATACCGAGCCTTACGGAGCCTCAAAAATTAAAATCAGGTTAAGTGATGCTCAAATAGAAGATATCCGCCCGATTCAGTGGAATCCACAGGATGTTACAATTCCGGCTCCGGGTGCTAATATGCTCACTTCTGCTGATTTTAAACAATATAATATCATCGACTCATCAGTCTTAAAAACCGGCAGTATTACTTTCAGAATGAATAACACAATCGGTTATGGTGAAATCAAAGCTATTCGTGTTCAAGATTTAATGGTTAAAGAAATTGTAGAAGCAAATAATTGGGAACGTCCGATTTACTTTGCAGTTACTTGCTCTGAAGACAGTAAAATCGGTTTAAGTGATTACTTAAAAATGGAAGGCATGGCACATCGATTAGTTCCCGAAAAGAAAAAACCGGGAATGGAATTTATTAACGAAGAGGTAATGAGAGCTCAACTTTTTGATATCAATCCAACTTTCAGCCGGGATTATAAACCTGGATTTAAGTTAAGAGGATTGGATGATAAAGGAATTTTCTTTGATGATAATCATGAAAGATTAACTCAAAATTATCGCAATTCATACATTCGTTTAGCTTTGTATTATATCAATAACGGTAATCAAACAGCAAAATGTGTTGAAGTACTCGATGAGATGGAGAAGAGAATCCCTCGTTCAGTAATTCCTATTGATCATAGAATTTTATTTGACATTGCCGGGCTTTATAACGCAGCCGATGCTAAAGAAAGATATGCCGAGTTGGCTAAAGAGATTGAAACAAAAGCTTTGCTGATTATCGAAGAAAACCCAACGGATGTTTCTTCACAATATAATCCATATCGTTTATTGATTGATCTTTACGAAAACTTGGGTGAATACGATAAAGCTATTAATATTCTTACAAGATTAAAGACTTATTATCCGAACGATCCATCCATTAACAATATGATGGAACATTTTAAGTCACAAAAAACAGTAAAAGATACAATCGTTAAAAAGTAATTTTATATAACCCGATTTTAATAGTGAACGCATAACAGCGTTCACTATTTTTTTTATTATGAAGAAAAAAGTTTTAGTTTACGCACTTTCCGGCATTGGTGATGCATTAATGTTTACCCCCGCATTACAGCTTATGCGAAAACACCTTCCTGAGGCTCAAATAGATGCACTCGTTATGTTTGGCGGTGTTAAGGAGATTTATGAACGAACCGATTTATTTGATTCGGTTATTCATTTTGATTTTATGAAAGAAGGAGCAACTAAATCATTATTCTTTCTCTCTAAATTAGCTGGGAAATATGACTACACAATTAATGTTTATCCTTCAAATAGAAAAGAATACAATATAATCAGCTTTCTATCTTTAGCTAAGAATAGAGGGGCTATAAGTTATATTAGGAAAGATAAAAGAAATCTTGGGTTTCTTAATTCCATTAGAATACAAGAAAAAGATAATTTCCATAATGTTGAAGAAAATATTCTTCTTGTAAGAAAAATGTTCGACATAAAAGATTATGAAGAAAATGATTTACTCTTCCCACTTACCGAGACTGATGAAAAATTCGCAATTGATTTTCTGAATAGAAAAACTTTAGCCGAAGATGACCTTATCATTGGTTTTCATGCAGGCTGCGCAACTTTAAAAAATCATATTAAAAGAAGATGGGAACCTGAAAAATTCATCGGACTCGCAAAGAAACTGATTAAAGAACTAAATGCAAAAATTATACTTTTCGGCGGACCTGAAGAAAAAGAACTGAATGAATCTATTTTTTCAGGAGTAAATAATCCTTCAATATTTATAGTTGACTCAAACAATCTTGCAGAGAGTGCATCACTCATTAAAAAATGCAAAATCATGGTTACTAATGATTCAAGTTTAATGCATGTTTCAGCAGCAATGAAACGCAAAGTAGTTGCTATTATTGGTCCAACCAACAGTAATTACATTTACCCCTGGCATACCAAACATAAAATTGTATCGTTAAATCTCGACTGCTCGCCTTGTTTCTTTTATTCTCCAAAACCGCTAAGTTGCAGTAGAACAGATATCCAATATAAATGCATTAAAGAAATTGATGTTGAAATGGTATTCAGGGAAGTAAAAAGCTTTATAGACTAATATTTTTTATTACTTCAATTAATGGTATAAAAATGAATAAGTTGAATGCGATACTAATACTCTTTTTAGTTACTCTACATATTGCTCACCCGCAAACAAATTTTAATTCATTCATCAATTATGCAAATAGTATAGCCGACTCGCTTCAAAAGAGTACTACTCTCGACAGCTTTGTTAATCATCATAGAAATGTTCGCATTCCGATTGTTGAAGATTCGTGGGCAATATTTCTATATAAAGGAAATGTAAATTCAGTCTCTA
Source organism: Ignavibacteriales bacterium (assembly GCA_020061995.1). Next base: position 30,650 of record JAGUXE010000091.1, read on the forward strand.
TAGCAGGTGATTTTACAAACTGGGCAGCAAATCAATCTTTTAGTAAACTTCCAATTTCTAACTTTTTCTATTACAAAAAAACTTTTGAACCGACTGCTCGTCTCGATTATAAATTGGTACTTAACGGTAGCAGTTGGATTTTAGATCCCTATAATCCCAACCGAGTTTCTGGTGGTTACGGACCGAATTCGGAACTCGCAATGCCCGAGTATATTCAACCATGGGATATTAATTTTAATCCCAATATTCAACATGGCAATCTTATAACAACTTCAATCGCGAGTAATAACACCGGAAAAACTTATCAACTGCAAATACTGCTTCCGGCTTCATACATCACTAATCCATCAAAGAGATATCCGACTGTTTATTTTCAGGATGGCTCTGAATATGTTACTCTTGGAAGCGGTGTAAATGTAATTGATAATCTTATTGCCGCAAATAAAATTGATGAGGTATTAGGTGTTTTTGTACAACCCACAAATAGAAATGATGAGTATGCAGGAAATCTACGCGTTCAATATCAATCGTTTTTTGTAAACGAGTTAGTTCCGTTAATTGATTCGCTTTACAGAACTATAGACAGCGCATCACAAAGGCTGGTTCTTGGTGATTCATTCGGCGGAAATATTTCTGCTTTGATTTCGTACAATTATCCCGATGTTTTTGGTTTGTGCGGTTTACACAGTGCCGCATTCTGGCCAAATAATTATGAAGTTTATAATCAGATTTTAAATGGACCGAATAAAAATATTCGTTACGCTTCAGTTTGGGGAACGTACGAATCGGTTTACCAAAATATGAGACCATTTCGCGATACACTATTAAATAGAGGCTACGATTATCATTGGAGTGAACTTCCCGAGGGTCATAGCTGGGGATTATGGCGCGCAAATATTGATTTCATATTAGAATACTTTTTCCCTTCATCAACATCTTATGTTGATGAGAATAATAATATCACGCTTAATGATTTTGTGCTGTATCAAAATTATCCCAATCCTTTCAACCCGACTACAAAAATAAAATTTATTCTGCCGGTTGTAGTGCGAGATTTATCTCGCAACAGCGAAGCCACAAACTTCACCTCACTCGCATCATTAAAAATATATGATGTTCTTGGAAAGGAAGTTGCAACGATTGTTAATGAGGAGCTTTCACAAGGAGTTTATGAAGTTGAATTTAGCGCAAATGAATTATCAGGAGGAGTTTATTTCTACCAACTCAGGATTGGTAATTTTATCGAAACAAAGAAAATGGTTTATTTAAAATAATTCATGAGAAAGATTTTATGAATTGGTATGTAGAAACCGTAATAGCCTTTCCGATAATTACTGCGATGATACAATTCGCATTACTCGGTACTCTCGGTGATATGATATCCAAATGGATAATCAGAAAAAAAGTATTTCTTCCTTTTACATATAAAACTTTAATTCTGAAAATGCTTGAGTGGGCGTTTCTTGCAGTTTGTATTAAATATGCTTTTGTGGGATTTAATTATTTTGTTCAGGGATTAGTTGAAAAGAATCTACTCCCCGAGTTAAATTACTTTTGGGAAGCATTTGCAATCTCATTGTCAATGAATCTGCAATTCGGTCCTTTTCTTGTAATTATGCACAGACTGCTGGACAATCTAATTGCTAAGGAAAACAATTGGACTAATATTGAGAAGGGAATGTATTCACTTTTATGGTTCTGGCTTCCGGCTCATACAATCACATTTATGTTACCGAAGCCCTTCCAGATTGGACTGGCGGCATTGTGGTCAGTTATACTCGGATTGATTTTAGGTTATTATAATTCAAAGAAAAAATAGATCGAGTTAAATCCTTTGTGCTAAATTATACTCTGCGGGTCAACATCAAAAAATAATTTAGCCTCCCGATATTTCGTTTTACGGTTGTAGTTTGTAAATGCTTCAAGCACAGCTTTACGCAATAACGAGCCGGCAGGATCAAGGTCTCTTCCGCTTTTAATAATTAGTTGATAACGGAATTCCCCTTTTATTCTGGCAAGAATTGCAGTGGTTGGCGGAGTAACTTTTAATCGTTTATCATAATTTTTTATCTCGTTATAAAATTCAACAATAGAACCGCGTGCCGTTTCTTCAACAGCATGTTTGGTTTCTATCATACAAATCCGAACGTACGGCGGATAACCGTGGATCTTCCTATCGAGAATTTCTTTATCGTAAAAACCTAAATAATCATTTTCTAATACTTTTTGTAAAACAAAATGTCTTGGATTTTGAGTTTGAATTAGAACTTCTCCTTCTATATTACTTCGACCTGCTCTTCCTGAAACCTGTGTGAGTAATTGAAATGTTCTTTCATCCGCACGAAAGTCAGGCATCCATAAACTTGTCTCCGCGGAAATTACTCCGACTAAAGTAACACGTGAAAAGTCTAATCCCTTTGAGACGATTTGAGTTCCGACAAGAATATCTATGTCACCATTCTTAAATTTATATAGGATTTCACCAAGCGAACCTTTTTTGGATATTGAATCAGAATCAATTCGAGCAATATCTGTGTTTGGGAAATAGAATGATAATTCATCTTCTACACGCTCTGTGCCCGTTCCAAAGTACTTAAGATGAAGCGAACCGCAATGTGAACAAGCCGGCGGAATTTTTTTTGTGAAACCGCAATAATGACATTTTAGTATGTTCTGATTGATATGATAAACTAGCGAAACCGAACAATTATCACAAACTTCAATTTGTCCGCACTCTAGGCAATAAAGTTGAGTAGAAAAACCGCGTCTGTTTTGAAGAATTATTACTCCCTCTTTTTTCTTCAATCTCTCATCAATTTTTTCGAGAAGCGTTTTAGAGAAAATATTCTCCATCCGTTTCTGTTTCTTTTCGTCAAGCACATTAACCAATGTAATGATTGGAAGTTTAGCGTTATCAATTCTTTCAGGTAATGATAGTAGAGTGTATTTATTTTGTTCCGCGTTCCACATACTCTCAACGGATGGAGTTGCTGAGCCAAGCATTACCGGAATATTCCAAAACTTAGCACGCATTATTGCACAATCGCGTCCGTTGTAACGAGGAGTTTCATCCTGCTTATAACTATGGTCATGCTCTTCATCGACAATAATAATTCCGATGTTTGTTAATGGAGCAAATAAAGCGGAACGTGCGCCGATGACAATTTTTGCATTTCCTTTTAATACTTTTATCCATGAGTCGTAGCGTTCACCGGGGGACATTTTACTATGCATCACAGCAACATCATCTTTGAAATGATTTATAAGTCGTGCTGTCATTTGTGGAGTTAATGATATTTCCGGAACTAATAATAAAGCGGTTTTCCCTTGAGATAAAACTTTTTTAATCAGTTCGATATAAACTTGTGTTTTACCGCTTCCTGTAACACCATGAAGAAGGAAGACCTTAAACAACGGATTGGAAAGAGATTTGGTTACCTCTTCTACTGCACTTAATTGATGAGAGGAAAGTTCAAATTCTTTTAACTCTTCAGAATAATAATTAGAATATTTTCGCTCAACTACTTTATAATAGACTGACACAAACCCCTTTTTTGATAACGAAACAGCCGTTTCTTTGGAGATTTTAATTTCTTTTATCAATTCATTAAGGGGAGCTTCTTTTTCATTCAGATGAAGAAGTTTAAGAAGAAGCGATACTTGTTTGGGTGATTTATTTTCAATCGAAGGAATAAAATCGTAAATCTCATCAGCTTGTTTTACCATTTTTACAAAGAGTATTTTCTTCGCCTTAATTTTTACATCTTCAACATCTTCATGAAGTGTAATAACTCCTTTATTTACAAGTGTTCGAAGGGGTGAGTATAAATTTTTCTTATTAACCAATTTTTGAAGTTGTGAAAATGAAACTAACTCTTTTTCAGAAAAGACTGCAAGAAGTTTTGCTCTTGTAGAGGTTTTAGTTTTTTCCTCCCCTAAAAGTTGTTTCGCAAAATCCTTATCAGAGGAGTATCTTTTTTTTGTTTGAACGTCCGTTCCTTGAGGTACAGTTAATCTTAATACTTCCCCGGTTGAACAAAGATAATAGTCAGACATCCATTCATAAAATGCATAATCCGTTTCATTAAAAACAGGCAAATCATCAATTACATCGATAATCTGTTTTAAATTTTCTGTTACATTAGTTTCCGAAGAGACAGAGATAATAAATCCAGTCATTACTCTTTTGCCAAAAGGGGCTACAGCACGTATACCAGGCTGTACAAATTCTTCATATTCGGGCGGTACGGAATATGTAAATGCTTTTCTAAACGGAAGAGGAAATACAATTTCAACGTACATGATGCTTAAACATATTTGTAAACTTCTTCAAGAATCTTATCGGTAGCCCCTATATTATTCAATACATATCGGCTCGCCGCATTTCCTTTTTCTTTTCTAAGACTTTCATCAGATAACAACTGTTTAATATTACGATACGCATCCTTTTTATTTTTAATTATTATTCCGCCTCCCGTATTTGCAAGTTTCTTTGCTTCCTGTGAGTTGTGTATTTTGGGTCCAAACATTACCGGGACACCATAAACAGCGGCTTCAAGTGAGTTGTGAATATTACTTTTAAAGCTTCCGCCGACAAATGTAATATCCGCATAACAATATAAAGTTAGTAAAATACCAATTGAGTCAACAAGAACTACTCTCTCGTTGTTGTAGTTATTCAAGTAAGAAAATCTTATTGTCTTCTCTTTTCCGTTGAAATCATTTTCAAGTTTTTCGAGGTGATGAATAGTCGGCTCATGCGGTGCGATGATTACTAATAATTCGGGATGATATTTAAGTGCAGTAATAAAAGCCGGAATTATCACATCTTCATCTTCAAACCAGGTGCTTCCCGCAACGAGAATTTTTTTATCTTTTAATATTTCGGGGCGAATTAAATTCTTCTCCTTCGCTATCAAACTGCGTTGGTAAACTCTGTCAAATCTTGTATCCCCAACTGCTTCAATTTGAAATGTTGTAATGCCGAATTCCTTAAAGTTATTCGCATCGTTTTCTGAAACGGTCAGAATCTTAGTCATTTTTTTGTATAGGGAAGTATGGAAACTTTTCGCAAAGAAATTTTTTCTTGCCGAATTATCCCTCATCGTAGCATCAACAAGCATGGCGGGAATATCTTTTGTGAATAGCTGATACATATGATTAGGCCAAATATCATATCTCATAATAACTGCAAGATCCGGTTTGGTTATTTGTACAAATCTCTTGGCATTTGTTGGAGTATCTAATGGGATGTATGAGACTATATCGGCATAAGGGTATTTTTTTGAGTTTTCGAAACCGGACGGCGAAAAAAAAGTAATCAGAATATTTTCTTTTCTTGATTCTTTCAGCTTTTCAATTATTGGTTTTGCCTGTTCAAATTCACCGAGCGATGATGAATGAAACCAAATCAGTTTTTTAGATCGATTTAACTCAGAGGTATTAAGTATAAGTTCTTCAAATAATCTTTTACGCCCTTGAATTCCAAGTTTAATCTTTTTAT
>JAGUXE010000185.1 GCA_020061995.1 Ignavibacteriales bacterium
GGCTTTCTCCTAACTTCGATTCAAGAACTACAAGTCCATAATCAGTGAGCACCAATAAATTCCCTGCTCGAGTAAAATGAACATCTTTAATATAAAGTGAAGGTAATTGATTTTGATAATTATCAAAATTTTTGCCGTCAAATTTGACTAGTCCCCCATCTGTTGCAATGTAGCAAAAGCCTAATGAATCTTGGGTAATTGCCTTAACTAAATTACTCGATAATCCATCTTCATTATTAAATACAATAAAAGAGTAGTCTTGCGAATAACTTGAGGTGAGAGACATAGAAAAGCTTAAAGTTAATAAAAGAAGAAGATTTCGCTTCAACAACTTCAATGAAAATATTTTTTCATTTTTGTTCAAACAGCAACTTCAAATTTAATTTTTGGATGACTTATATAATCAATCAATTCAAAATCCTCAAATGTAAGTTCACTCATTGGCTTATCGGCAATCTTTATTTTGGGGAGTTCATAAGGTTCTCGAAGTAATTGTTCCTGAAGACCGGCTAGATGATCATACTTTTCGGTAGGTGTTCCCTTTTCTGCAACATAAATATGTGCATCAACAATAGTATGTGAAAAATATCCGACTTTCAAATCTGTTTCACGAGCAATCAAATGCGTTAATAACGAATAGGCAGCCAAATTAAACGGAATTCCCAATGCAATATCGCCCGACCTTTGAGTTAAATGACAGTTAAGTTTTCCTTCTGACACGTTAAAAACAAATGTGTAATGACATGGAGGGAGTTTGCTATGGATTGCATTACCGGGCTCCCATGCAGTAACCACTAATCGGCGGCTATAAGATTTTGTCCTTATTTCATTTATAACATATTGAATTTGGTCAATCTCGGTTACTTTCCAGTTACCTTCCTTATCTTTTTGTGCACTCGGAAAATGTCTCCAATAATAGCCATAAGCAGTTTCCAAATTACCCTCTTCATCAGCCCAAGCATCCCATATTTTCGTAAATTTTCTTAGATTACGTATGTGATTGTCGCCTGATAAGTACCAGAGTAATTCATAAATCATTGATTTCCATTCCATCTTTTTTGTTGTAAGTAATGGAAATCCTTTTGATAAATCAACTCTATAATGTGCAGAGAAATATGAAATTGTATCAACACCGGTTCTCGACTTCTTGCGAGTTCCTTCATTCATGACTAAACGGACTAGATCCAGATATTCCTTCATTTTGCCCTATATTTTGAAAAGTTACAATATTTACTATTTACAAGATAATGATTTTTTTTCTTCAAAGTATCTTAAAAATCGTACTCAAATAATCATAGTTTTTGATTCTTGAAGAAAGCATTTATCTTGAGTAAGTGTTTCAAAATTTCTGGGAAAATATGAACATAGAAAAATTCGATTACGTAAGCCACTACAGAACTGATGCTGATGAGTTCGATTATTTTGAAGAAAGAACAGGTGCAACTGAACATGATGAACGAAGAGTGCACGAGTTTATTCTCTCCAAAATTACAAAACAGAATAAGGTCGTATTAGATGTGGGTTGTGGAAATGCGTGGGTAGCAGAGAATCTAACAAAAAAAGGGCTAACCATCATCTCTTTCGATTTATCAACTATTAACACAAAAAAGGCACTTCAAAAAGTTGCATCAAAATACCATTCCGCTGCGGTTGGTGATTCTATTAAACTTCCTTTTAAAGATGACTCATTCGATACTGTAATTGCATCAGAGGTTATTGAACATGTAGTTAATCCAACCGAGTTTGTTCGTGAATTATTTCGAGTTGTTAAATTTGGTGGATCGCTTATAATCACAACACCTTATAATGAAAAATTAAAGTATTATTTGTGCATTCACTGCAACAAAAAAACTCCTTTACATGCACACATCCACTCGTTTGATGAGAATAAGTTAATAAATCTGTTAAAAGGCGATAGTCAAAAAGAGGTTGTTTGGGAAATATTCGGTAATAAGCTTCTTATATTTGCTCGAACATATATTTTGTTAAAATATTTTCCATTTTGGTTGTGGAAACTTGTTGATAAGATTTTTAATTGGCTCTACAATGTGCCTGTACATATTATCGTTGAGTACCGAAAGATCTTATAGGTTACGTAATAAGGTTTGAACTTCCTTTTCCCAACTTAATTCTTCTTTTGCTTTGATACAGTTCGCTTTGAAGTAATCATATTTATCAATTAATTGCTTTAATCCGCTCTCTATTTCTTCTATATTATTTGGATTAACAACAACTCCCACATTATATTTTTCAACAACATTTTGCATTTGCGGGAGATTTGAAACCATGACAGGAATCTCTGCCATGATATATTCAAATAGTTTATTTGGTAGAGCATAATAATAGCTTAAACTGATATCCTCAATCAGAGCCAATCCGATATCAGCTGAATTTGTAAAATTTAGGAGTTCTTCTTGTGTAACTTTTCCACCAAAGATAACTTTTTGAGAAAGTTGATTTAGATCAACAAAATCAATTAATTCTTTCTGATAATCCCCATCACCCATGATCAACAAAGAGTAGTTTTCAATTTTTTTTAATGCTCTCATGATCAGCAATAATCCACGTCCCTTTAGTATTACGCCTTGATATATAATTATGTTACATCGAACAGGTAGATTATATCTTTCCCTTAGATCAATCTTCTTAAATTCTTTTTTATACGAAGGAAGATTTCTAAGCAGTATGATATTTATCGGGATATATTGCTTCGACAAATAGTCGGCATCCATCTCACCTGTAACAAGCACATGATCAGTATGTCGGATAAATAAATTTTCAATAAAAGCTAATACTGCTTGAATCTTTCTTTTATCAGCGAGCCCTGCCAGATGCCCATAAAGCTCTCGTGAATCATAAAATAGTTTACCATTATAGATTTTTGAAAAGATAGTCATTATTGGAAGCGTATATACATCTTCAGCAAAATAATAGTCAGCTTTACTAAATATTGTTTTTTTTGTTAAGATGTAAAGGAATTTTATATAATACCAGAATGAAGATTTCGATTTGTCAAGTTTATAAATAGAAATTTCGCCGGACTGAGAACTAAACTTAGGTGTTAACCAATCAAAAGATATGACTTGAACTTCAATATTCTTTTCTTTTAATGAATTGCAAAGATTAAAACATCGCGTATCAAAATTAATATTACCAAGAAATGCAATTATAGCTTTTTTCTTTTTTACCATTTATGCCGAATCACAATTTTAGTCTGAGTGTATTACGCATAATAGTTTTTGCATCAAATTTCTCTTTGAAATCAATTAAACTTATACTTGGTGTCATCGGGTTTTGAGCTTTAGTATCCTGAGAGACTCCAATATCAACATATTTAAAATTGTTTTCGGTTGACCACTTTACAACTTCATACATCACTCGATGTATCGGTTTTAAATGTTCAAATTCATATCGTAACATATTATAAAAGCAAAGGGATACATTTTCATTTGCTAAAAACAATAATGAACCTGCAATAGGAGCACCCTTATAATAAACCATTATAAGTTTTAAGTTCTCCGGCATTAATTCGTGAAGTCTATAGATATCTTCGAGTGAGTGAGTGGGTTTTACATTGTGACGTTGCTTATTTTCAATTAGAATAGGGTAAAACTCATCATACTTCTCATTTAGTTCGATAGTAACATCTTCATTCTTTAATGATTTACGAATATTTCTTCTAACAGTTGATTGAAATCGGGAAATTATATCTAGGTTGTTATCAAGTTTTATAGCGCTTGAGATATAATGTAAATCATATTTGAAGTTACGCCACAGAAGTGCAAAATCAAGGTTTTGATTTTGATAAGTTTCATAAATCATAGGGGCAGAAGTTAATACAAACTCATTTATAGAATTAGCTTTTCCATAATCAATTAGTGTATCAACAATTTCTAGCGCTGAGTTGAATTTAAGATCGGCGGTTACTATGGAACCGTAACTAGCTCCGATAGGTGACTCATAAACTCCGTTTTTTATTGCACCAGGTAGAACTGCTTGAATTTCACCTTTTTCAATAAATATTAAATGATTAAATGAAAATTTTCCGAGAGTATGGTAATCAAAAAATTTTTGTAAGTGGAACATGGTTCCATTACTTGATTTTTTAACAAAACTATCCCATTTATTGCGCCAGTTTTCAGAATATTCGATGATTTGCATTTTTGTCTTCACAAATTTTAAGGGGAATTAATTATTTATAAGTTTAATTCACTAAAACCAAATAGAATCATAGGTAAAAATAATGGTTATCAAGGAGAATCAGAAATAAACAA
>JAGUXE010000077.1 GCA_020061995.1 Ignavibacteriales bacterium
ACATACTTGTCTCATAACCTGTATTACAGGGAAGTAAAATTGATTTCTTTTCTAAGCCCATCCTTTCTAAATTCTTCAATGCCCACCCAGAAGTGGCAAAAAGAATATCAGAAAACCTCATGGCTATGCTCCTTAATATTTCTTCCGGGAATGGCTCAAGCCAACAGAAAGAACGTAGTCCTGCTTCTATATGTGCAACCTTAAGGCCTGCCCTTTTTGCTAAATAAAGCCCCACTATTGTTGAGACAGTATCTCCGTGTATGAGGCAAATCCCTTCTTTATCTAAAAAAATTCTTTTTTTTATCCAGCGTGAAGATAAACTCTTTAATAATATCTTAACAAGCCATAATAAAGCCTGGGGCATTGTTGAAATATTTTTATCTTTGGAAAAATAGAACTTAGGTTCATCTAGACCAAATTCTTTTCGCAGTTCTCTGGTAATTAAAGAATGTTGACCAAGATCGATGAAATTGAAGGCAATGTCATTACGTTTAAGGCACCACATTACCGGAGCCATCTTTATAAGTTGTGCCTTTGTGCCAATGGCGATGTGAATCATAACTGCCTATCCTAAGCCCTAAACCCTAAACCCAACAAAGTACACCCGTCGGGTGTCCGAAGGAAGGGAAGGAAGGTTATTCCAAAATTAAATTTTTAATCTTCTCTAATTCCCGTTGATAAGAAATTCTATCTTCAACAAATTTTTTATAAGAGATTGGCTCTATCTCAATTACCTCTTCAAAATTACAGATTTTATTTTCTTTTTCCACTGCTCTTGTATATTCCTTAAAAGAGGAAAACTCCCAGTCTTTGGGTTCCTTCGCTAAAAAAGCAGTTGTAGGGTTTAGATGGATATAACGCGTTAAATGTAAAAGCTGTTCATCGGTTGTAACCAATACATTTTTAAACTCTCTTTCCCATAAAGGGCCTTTTCTTTTATGTTTAATATTAAAATAACGAGCATAACTATTAGAAATTTGGGACATAAAAATTGATATACCTCCATCCTTCAATTGTTTTAAGATTAAATGAATATGCGTAGGCATTATGCAATAGGCAATTATATCCACAAGTTTATCCTTTTCAAATTTCTCAATTTTAAATTTTTCTTTTAACATCTCCCACTTAGAAAACCTTGGTTTATTACTTCCCCAGCGATAATAACAAATTAACTCTTTCATCCTTAAAAACTCTTCTCTATTATTAAATATTCTATACTCAGCAATACTTTTATTAAAAATGTGATAAATCTCACCCCTAACCAATGGAACTTTTCTAACAGTAACCATCAATTCATTTCTTTTATTCTTTTAACCCCAAGGACACCCGTCGGGTGGGCTATTGATTGGACTATGGATAACCTCATAGATTAAAATCCTATCCCATATTTAAAAATAAAATAGATTGCCTTTAAACCATCAGTCCACTTTATCTTCTTACCTTCGGCGTAATCCCGTCCATAATATGAGATACCTACTTCATAAAATCTATATCTTTTTTTAGCCAGTTTAAGGGTTATTTCTACCTCAAAGCCAAAATCCTTTTCGCAAAGTTCAACTGAAGTTAAGACCTCTTTCCTAAATGAATGCCTTAAATCCGGTCTCCACATCAGTAAGATTTAAGTTGGCAAACAGATTACACAGAAAGGTAATAAAGCGATTTCCCAAATAATGCCAGAATAGAAGGACGTGGCGGGGTTCTGAGCCAATAAAACGTGAACCATAGACCACATCCGCTTTTCCCTTTAAAATGGGAGATAATAATTTTTCATATTCTTTTGGGTCGTATTCTAAATCTGCATCCTGAATTATAATGATATCACCCGAAGCCACTTTAAGAGCGGTTTTTATACTTGCGCCCTTGCCCTGATTCTTATTATGCTCTAAGAAAATTATCCTCTCCTGCCATTGCCTTAAAATCTCACCCGTTTTATCATCTGAACCATCGTTAACCACAATTATCTCTTTTTCTAATCCTAAATCTGCTAAGTCTACTTTTTCAATTATATCTAATATTGTATCAATTGTATTTTCTTCATTATATACTGGGACGATAATAGATAATTTCATCGATATTATTCCTTTCTCACTTCAACAATACTTGTATTCTCTATGCGATACAGAAGCTTAAGCTTATCATTGTATTTATAAAGAAAAGGCAACAGATAATAATAAGTCTCTCTTGAAAATTCATCGACAATTATATATTTAACATTATTTCTTAACACCTCCTGCCAGATTATATCCGGATTAGGACTAAAGGGATAACAGATACTCTGATGATTTGTATAAAAAAAGGTAACCGTAGGTTTACGGGAAAGGACTATTTCCTCTTGAGGTAAATTTTCTTTTACCCAATTATGTAAAGAAACAAAATTTTTAAGCGGTTGAGGAAGGTTTTCGAAGGTATATCCTTTCATTGGTAGTGCTAAGAGGTTAAGAATAAAAAGGCAGGAAAACAAAATCAAAAAACAAAGATATGCAATCCTTTTTGGTAGAAAACTTAAAATTTTCTTTCCCCCGCTGAAGAAATAGAAAAAAATAAAAGGTAAGATTGGCAGAATAAACCGCAGACCTTCCCGAAATGGCCAAAAGATTATCAAAAGAAGATAAAATAAGAAATAGTAATGAAAAACGCCATTTTTATATTCTTGAAATTTAAACCATAAACCTAAAAACATAATAACCAATACGAAACTCGATAAGGAATCCCTTAAGAAATAGTACTTTCTAAAAAGGGGAAAGAAGACATCACCTAATATCGAAAAGTAATAATTTACTCCCTCAATAAAACGGATGATAAAATATAAAGGATTGGCGAAAAGACTACCTTTATGTGGAACATAGGGGTCAATGAGGAATAATTGCTTAGTGTGAGAGACAACAGGGGTAGGGCTTAAGGATTTAAAGATTTGCCAGATAGTAAATACTATAAGAAAACTACTTCCGAGGAAAATTATTTTTTTGAATTTAACTTTATCTTCTTTAGCGTTTAATAACAAAGAGGCCATTATGCCTAAAAATAGGGTTAAACCTATATAGCGGGTAAAATAGCTTAAGATTAAGCCGAAAATAACCCAAAGACCTTCCTTATTAAGGAAAGAACGCCTCTCTATATAACGGATAGCCATAAAAAGGGTAAAACTGGAGAAAAAAAGATAGGGAATATCTGAAAGGATATAGTTTGAAGAATAAAGAATAAAACTCGAGTTTATTGCAAAAAATACAATGATAAAAAACGCAACTTTTCTATCCGTATATTTCTCAAAAGCCCAGTAAAGAAAGAATAGACTTAAATACCCTAAAAAAGCAACTACCAGATGCATTAAGTAAAAGTCCCTTCCAAGAAAATAAACGATAGGAACAAGTATGAGGGGAAAAACAGGGGGATAATAAAAAGAGAAAGGCTGGCTGGGATAATTAATCATCCGAAAACCTTTCCCTTGAGAAAAGCTTTCCGCTAAAATTATATATTGTGCACTATCACCTCCTAAGTCATAAAATTCTTTGGGGATACATCTAAAGGCAATATACCAGAAGACCGATATCAAGACAATCCATCCCCAATTTCTAATTACCTTATTCAGCCTTGTCCTCCTCTGTCCTATCCATCCGTAACTGGCTTATTTGTTCAGATACAAGGCCAAGCATAAAGATAATTATAGAGGTGGTAAAGAATAAAATGCTCATATTGGTGAAACGGTAAAGGGTTAAAAAGTTGAACCTAAATATATCTTATTTGATTGTCTAAACCGCCTGGCTCAATTTGCTGCAGCAGTTCTAAAAGGCGGCGGGCAAATTCATAGTTGTCTCTTTTTCGAGTAGCTAATATTATTCCGTAATGATGAAATCCCTTCTTTAAGCAATCTCTGTGTAGCTCCATAAAATCTCGAATATTATGGGTAACTAAAATGTGACTATTTTTTGTTGCATATTGAAGCTGTTCCTCATCACTTCTACCACATTCTTTGACCTCACTTGCACAGACTACCTTAAAACCATGTGCACGAATAATCTTAGCCACGATAACAGAGACATCTTCGTCAAAATAAAAAGAGGCAAACAACCTTTTATTTTTAACCATTCTTCCCCTTGATTGAAACTGGCTTATTCTGTGCAATGTAGGTTTCTATTTCTTGACGATGGTCATCATAATAGCTTAAGGCATCAAATATCTGTGCAAGAGATAAATGGGGCAAATTTTCTTTGATTTCCTCTGGCGGAGCACCAAATTTCCACCATTCCACCACTGCCCTTACAGGTGTCCTAGTGCCTTTAATTATAGGTTCTCCTCCCACTATTTTTTTATCTTTTACAATATAAGGATGTTCAGTTAACACGCTCATCTTTTAAACCTCCTTCCGCGTCATTAAATATTTTTGATCTTGCAATTCTTGCCCAGCTGAGCATTTAGTTTATAACATAAGTTTTAAGGATCTGCGAGTTAATAATAGTCTTAAAATCGCATGGGTGAACCCAATCACCTCGTAGGTGGAATTGGTTATAACTACCCTATTTAACTCCATAATCTTCTGTCCTATCCATCCGTAACTGGCTTATTTGTTCAGATACAAGGCCGAGCATAAAGATAATTATAGAGGTGGTAAAGAATAAAATGCTCATATTGGTGAAACGGTGATAAGGCGAATCTTATTGTGTAATTTTATCTAATAGGATAAATAAGGAATTAGATTAACTATCCAAGTCTTTTAAGAACATCTTGAATCAAGGACTTAAGAGGCGACAGTTCTTCTCTTGCTACTTTCCAGAGGATTTCTATATCGATGCCAAAATATTCATGAATTAATTTATCTCTTATTCCGGCCATTTTCTTCCAAGGAATACGGGAATGTTTATCTTTTAAACTTTTTGGAATTTTCTTTGCCGCTTCTCCCATAACTTCAATACTTCTTATCACTGCATTTATAGTTTTTTTATCCCTTGAAAACTCTTTAAAATCCATACCCTTGATAAAGTTCTCTATATCGTTAATAGAATCGCAAATATCTTGAATATAATCCCTGTAATCTCGTTTCATATATATGTAACCTCTCTGAGGATATATTCGCCAATTCTTGGCTTTAATGCTTTTTTAGATACAAGATCCACCTTTACGCCAAATAAATCCTTAAGATATTCTTCTAAATCCATAAACTCAAATAACCCAATGGGTTCCTCAAATTCTACAAGGATATCGATATCACTTCTTTTCTTCTGTTGACCTCTCACATAAGAACCAAACACGCCAATCTCTTTCACTTTGAATTTTTCTTCTAATTCTTGTTTATGTTCTCTAATAATCTTGTTTATCTCATTCAATTTCAGTGTTTTCATTGGTCTTTATTAGCCTATTTAAATACTATTTTCCTCTATAAAACCCAAAGGGATAATCTCCGTTTCCACCCATTTTAACGCGGATTTTATCCGCGGATTTAATATCTGCGGTAATCCGCCTCAAAAAACTAGTTCTTAAATTGCCTCGTCTTTATTATATATGAAATTCTTATAAAAACAATTGGAATTTAAGGTATCTCCTGGTATTTTTACTCCGTTAGAAGGCCCCGCCCCATAGCAGATTGTAACAAAGCAGGACTTAAAACCTCTCAATCATATAAAAGGAGTCCTCTGGGTAACACGAATTCTCACGAATAAAAGCCGAATTTTCAGGAATTTATATTCGTGTCAATTCGATTAAGAATTCGCCTGGATTCGTGCAAGTCAAGGCTTTTTTAAGAGCTCTCAAAAGACGTTTTGGCTAGGCTATGCAATTCGGTCATCCTCTGTCCTATCCATTCTTAACTGGCTGATCTGCTCAGAGATAAGACCAAGCATAAAGATAATTATCGAAGTGGTAAAAAGTAAAGCGCTCATATTGGTAAAACGATGGAAATTCAAATAAGTGTATATATAATAAACTAAGCCAGCAGTAAAAAAGAAAATGCTCACCGGCAAAAATACACGCAGGGGAGAGAAAAAGGTAGCGATGCGGGTAATAATGAGCAAAAACCTTATTCCATCGCTTAACAGATTAATCTTACTTTTACCGTGCCTACGCAGCAAAGGAGATATTGGTACATATTTAATTGCCCTGCCGGTCTTTAAAAATGCTAAGGTTAAGGTAGCAGGGTAAGAAAAGGTATTGGGAAGAAGATATAAAAATTTAAGGCCGACTTCTCTTTTAACTACCCGAAAACCTGAGGTTAAGTCTTCAATCTTAAATTGAGTAACATAACCAGCAAAGGCATTATAAATTATATTGGCAAAATTGCGCCAGGAAAAACCTGAAAAACTCCTTGCCCCAATTACCATATCAAATTTATCAATCTCATTAAGTAGCTTGGGGATATCCTCTGGCTTATGTTGCCCATCTCCATCCATAAGCACAACGATGTCGGATTTAGCCTGCCTTAATCCTGTTTTTATACTTGCACCGTTACCCATATTATAAGGATGTATGATAACTCTAGCACCATTTGCCCTGGCTAGTTCAGCTGTCCTATCTTTTGAGGCATCATCCACAACAATAATTCGACAGGTGCGACCTAAGACCTCTTGAATACCCTTAAGAACCCCTGCAATATTTTCTCCTTCGTTATAAACAGGAATAATTATCTCAATATTATCCATATTGCTTTAAATCTCACCCCTAACCAATGGAACTTTTCTAATAGCAACCATCAATTTTTAATTTTAACCCAAGGACACCCGTCGGGTGGACTATGGTTGTCGTTTAATATGTAGTTGTTTATTCTAACAAAAATCTTTAAAAAAACTACTATTTTTTTAAAAATTCACTATAATAATAGAGAGCTCTAAAAAAGTCTAAAAATATGCAAAAGCTCTCTCTATAAATAAAAATGATAGAGGACAATAAAATAAAGATATCCATAATTGTAGAAGAACCAGGGCTTCAAGATTATATCGCCTTAATTTTGATAGGAGAAGGCTATGAGGTCAAAAGTTACTTTACACAAAATGATGCCTTAGCAAATTTAGATAAAGAGGTCCCTGCATTAATAATCTCTGATTTCCAATCCCCCAATATTAATGGTCTTGATATATTAAAGACCTTAAGGAGAAACTTTCTATTCCAATATGTTCCTGTAATCTTTATCTTAGAAGAGACAGAGCCCTTAAATAAAGCAAGGTTAATTTATGCTGGTGCTGATGATTATATTCAAAAGTCATTAATTGAAGAGGAGCTTTTGCTACGGGTAAAATTGAATTTATACCGTATATCCCGACAACAAGATATAGATCCAATAACAAGGCTACCTGGACAAAATAGCTTATGGAGGGATTTGGAAAAAAGGATAGAATCCAAAAGCATATTTGCAGTGTGTTATTCAGATTTATATAAATTTAAGGAATTCAATCAACGCTACGGATTTAAAAAGGGGGATGAGGTAATTAAATATACCGCTTCATTGATACTTAAGTTCCTAAAAGAATCCGGCAGCCCTTCTGATTTCCTTGCTCAGGTTCAAGGCGATGATTTTATCTTTATAACCCCTCCGGAGGGCGTGGAAGCCATTGTCAATAAGATAATTAAAGGTTTTGATGCAGGCATTACTTCGTTTTATGATGAGGCAGACAGAAAGAGGGGGTTTATCTTGATTAAAAATAGAAAAGGAGAGATACAAAAAATCCCAATTTTGCGGCTCAGTATCGGCATCGTAACTAATGAATATTATCCATTTTTTAATCCTGCCCAGATAATCCAGATCGCTAATGAACTGAAGGACTTTGCACAAAAGAAATTTGAAAAGAGTATCTATGTAAAAGAAAGAAGAAAAAGCTATCCCTTCTCTTAAAACCTTTCAAATCCGGCTTTTATTTTGTTTGGCGCAACTTTGACAATTGTCGCAACTTTGACAGTTGGCCTTCCAATTTTTCCCTTTTATCGACGAGAGAGCTAAAACCTAACCCTGACGGGACACAACACCTTGAGATTGTTGATATG
>JAGUXE010000194.1 GCA_020061995.1 Ignavibacteriales bacterium
AAGAATCACTTTTAGCAAAAGTTGTAATGAGTTCTCCATTTCGTCTTTCAAAAAGTAATTAAGTTCTTTAATAGAAGTATGAAATTTCCCTGCCATTGCATGTCTCATAATAACAATAGCTTTTTCTTTAATAAAATTAAAATCGTTCTCAATAAGGTGTAAAGCTTGTTGAATATTACCTTCAGAAAAAGGGGCAACATCAGATGCGGTTTGACAATCTATGCCAAAAGAATTGGTTAACACATTTATAATATCATCATTAGATAATGGTTGAAAGTCAATCGTCCAACATCGAGATCTTATAGTCTCTCTCAATTTTGTAATATCGTGTGTCGTTAAAATAAATAGATGTCCTGGAGGAGGTTCTTCCAAATTCTTCAGAAGTGCATTTTGCGATTCTTCATTCATTTCATGGGCATCAGAAATCAGTATTATCCTGTTTAAAATGTTGTCGTATGACATGGAAACAAACTTATTTATCTCTCTTATACTATTAATTTTTATAACATTCGCATCTTGAATTTGAAGTTTGTAATATGGATTTTCTTTTTTCTTCATAACTTCAGATTTTATGTTTTTAATCTGGGATTCAGTGAGCTTATCAAATGGACCATCTGTTTTATTCTCACTCTTCCCTTTCGGGAGTGGGAAAATAAATTTCATAATCGGTTCTGTGAATCGAGAGCTAATTGTTTCGGAAGTGTTGTCATTCTGATGATTGAGAAGAAAAGAAAAACGGATAGCAATAAAATCTTTACCGACTCCATTACTCCCGTTAAATATCAATGCCTGTGGTTTTTTATCGGAGAATAAAAAACCTTCAAGAATATTGGTTACATTACTTTGTCCGTAAATTCCGTCCCATTTATTTGACATAAAAAATATTAATCATTGGCATAGTTATGAATGAATTAAAATTCATCCTCATTATAGAAAAAGTCTTCATCGGTGGGATAATCAGGCCAAATATCTTCTATAGATTCATAAGGTTCTTCAGAATCCTCTAATTCTTTTAAATTTTCAATAACTTCTAATGGTGCGCCAATTCTTTCGGTGTAATCGATAAGTTCATCTTTGGTTGCTGGCCAGGGCGCATCATCAAGATAATTAGCAAGTTCAATGGTCCAAATCATCAATAATCTCCATTAATTTTTTTTGGCTATCTGAAATAAGTCTAAATCGTCAAAGAAAAATTCTTCCGGATTCTTATTAATTCCTTTATGCAAGACTTCATAATGTAAGTGAGGGCCGGAAGATAATCCGGAATTTCCGGTTTTTGCAATTAACTTTCCTCTTGTAATCTTCATTCCTTCTTTAACCATTGTTTTGGATAAGTGAGCATAAACTGTACGGTAACCAAAACCATGGTTCACTTCAATTGTAAGTCCAAAACCGTTTCTACTTCCCACGAAATCAACTATTCCATCGCCCGGAGCAAAAACACTTGTACCAACATCAGTAATAATATCGATTCCATCATGCATTCTATTAATCCTTAAAATTGGGTGATAACGAAACCCAAATCCATTAGTTCCAATCACTCCACTGCATGGTTTTATGGCAGGTAAAGCACTAAATAATTTCTCATTATTCTTTAAAGCAGTAGCAATACTTCTAAAATTGTCTTTCTCAAATTCAAATTTTCTACTTACCTCATCAATTTTAGAAAATGCTGATTCTAATTCTTTTTTATTGTTAGTTTTTAAAAAATCTATAAAATTATCGAAAGAACCGCCACCCGTTCCGATTGATCTCTCGTCACTGCTTAATGGTGGTAAATTTGCTGCTATCCTTAAATCATTATTTGTAGTTATTAGTTTTTGTAACTGTTCATCTAAATGTTTGTACTGTTCGGTTATATCTGATATTTTTTTCTTGAGGGTGGAATTTTCTTTCCTTAAATCTGCCAAATCTTTATAAGAATTAAAAAAATGGTTATAAGCGTAGAAACCTAAAAGAACAACAACAGTCGAAACGAGAAATATTCCGAACGTTGTATATAATAACTTCCTTTTATGATTTTGAATCTCGATAAACTGAAGTTTTGATTTAGAGAAATAATAAAATTTTTTCATAAGACGTGCGTGAAGTTAAGGAAATAGTTTTAATTTGTCAACGATTAATAATTTCAAAATTAGTCAATTAATTAACGTTGATTTGACGCTGAAAACTCAAATTAGTTTCTGAAGTTATTCAAAATCATGTTCGAAATAGTCAACACCCCGCTTAATATCGGGAATTTTACCATTTTTAATGCTTTGTGAGAGACGCTCTTGAAATATTTTTGCTGCATCATACCCGTAATGTCTTAATAAATAATGGAGACTAATAACTTCGGATATAACAGTAATATTTTTTCCGGGTAATATTGGAAGTTTGACATAGGGTATCTCAACATCTAACATCGAAATCGTCGATTCGTCGAGTCCAGTTCTTGTATAATCCCCTTCTTCGTCCCATACTTCGAGTTCTACAACGACTTCTAATCTTTTCTGAAACCTAATAGCTCTAATTCCAAACATCTTTTCAATATTTATTAATCCTAGTCCTCGAATCTCCATGAAGTGCTTAACCAAATCGGTTCCGGAACCCATAAGAATCCCTTCCCCTTTTTTAGTTAAAATTATTACATCATCTGCAACTAATCTATGACCCCGTTCAATTAAATCAAGGGCGACTTCACTTTTACCTACTCCAGATTTCCCTGTGAATAAAATACCTACTCCGTAAACGTCAACAAATGAACCATGAACGGAAACTTTAGGAGCAAATTGATCGTCGAGGAAATCACCTACAAAATAAACTAATTTTGTTGTTGTTAGTGGAGTAATGAATACCGGCACATTATAAGTGTTAGCCAAATCAATAAATCCTGGAAAAGGTTTATTATTATTAGTTAGAATAATACATGGTATATCAAATTGAAAAATTCGATCTAACGAATTAAGTTTTTGTTTATCTTCAAGTTGAGCGAGATAATGCATTTCGGTATTTCCGAAAATTTGAACTCTAGAAAATGAAAACAAATCAACAAACCCGGCTAAAGCTAAACCGGGTCTGTGCAAATTTTGTTCTTTGATACTCCTTTTGAATCCAGAATCATCTGACAATAATGAAAGTTTGAAATTATTCTTTACTTTTTCGTAAAAATACTTCACATCAATATTTTGTTTTTTGATTATGGAACTGTCATCAAATTTTAACATAATTAACTAATGTTGATTTCTTTTTGTTTTTAATTTTTGAATTTGTCTAATCAATTTTTCAACGGCTGCCGTTACTGATTTTGGGAAATCATCGGTGCTTTCGGTAGCTGTTAAAATCTGTCCAGGTACTTTGAGTATAATTTCTGCAGTTTTTAAACTGTTAGCAGAATTTTGAAAACTAAGGATAATGTCAGCATCCATTATTTCATCCGTATATTTATTTAATGAAGAAACCTCTGCCTCAATAAATTCCTTAAGAGTATCATGAGCCTTGAATTTTCTTGCAGTGATAGTGATTTTCATAACGCCTCCCAGTTTAAGATTTTGGATGTGATTGTTTATAGACCTTCTTTAATCTTTCAATACTTGTGTGGGTGTAAATCTGTGTTGTAGAAAGGTTTGAATGGCCTAATATTTCTTTAATAGCTAAAAGATCTGCACCGTTATCTAATAAATGTGTTGCTGAACTATGTCTCAAAAGATGCGGGTTTTTCCTTTCAAGTGAGGTAACTTCACTCAAATATTTACCAACTATACGGTGCACAAAACGAGAATTAATTCGCTTCCCTTTCCGATTAATTAATAAATAATTGTCGCAATACGATTTTCTTGCTTCCAAGTATTTAATTATACTTGGAATGGATTTGTCTCCTATTGGAATAATTCTTTCTTTATTCCCTTTTCCTAGAACTTTTAATTGTTTACCATGCAAATCAACATTTGAAACTCGTAAATTACATACTTCAGAAACACGAAGTGAGCAGCCATACAATAATTCGAAAATAACAACATGCAAACATCCATCATAATTATCATTTGATTCTTCAGTAGCTTTATCGATATTAGTTAAAACTGCATCAAATTCATTTACGGATATGATTTCAGGAAGTTTTCGAGACACTTTCGGGTTTTTTAAATATGATATATAATTCTGTTTTATATAGTCATTCTGATGAGCAAAGCTAAAGAATCTTCTAGTAGCTGATAATCTTCTTGAAATAGTTGTTGCGGCTAATCCATCAGTATATGATTTAGCAATAAATCTTTTAACCAACTTCTGATTAATGTCATTAATACCTTCTTTGTCTTCAGAATTACAGAATTCTAAAAATATTTTCAAATCTGTACGATATGATTTAATCGTCATTTCTGAATATCTATTCATAGATATACATTCATCAAGAAATAAATCTATTATTTTTGATAAAGATTCGGACATCATTCCTCAAATTGTTCAATGACTTCAACTACGGCAGGTTCAAAGCCGCAAGTCGGGCATTTTTTAAAGCTTCCCTTTTTAGCTGTATACTTCATTTCTAGATAATTGTTATTACATTCCGGACAAGATTCGATTACCGGTTTACTCCAACTTATAAAATCACAATCCGGATACCTTGAGCATCCATAAAAGTTTCGGTTCTTCTTAGTCTTTCTTTCTATGACTTCACCTGATAAACATTTTGGACAAGGAATATTCAACGATATGTTTTTAATAAAATCGCAATCGGGATATTTCTCACAACCAATAAATTTTCCAAATCTTCCTTTTCTAAAAATCGTTCTTGCCCCACATTTCTCACATGTTTCTCCGGTATAATCAGGTTCAGCTGGTTGTGAATTTGCTTCTTTCATTGATTTTATATTTTTGCATTCAGGGTAATTGCTACAAGCTAAGAATTTCCCGAATCTCCCAATTTTAATAATCATTTCACTATTGCATTTTTCACAGAGAATTTTCTCAACTGAAGTCTCAACTTTTTGTAATTCTTCATTGAACGGGAAATAGAAATCTTTCATAACAGATAAATAGTCATTTTCACCTTGAGCGATTTGATCAAGTTCTGCTTCCATTTTTGCAGTAAATCCAACATCAAAAATATGAGGGAAATATTGAACAAGTACCCTGTTCACTTTATTCCCAAGTTCGGTGGGATACAACTTTCGTTCTTTAAGTTCAACATAATTACGATCAACGATTGTAGACACAATCATGGAGTAAGTACTTGGTCTTCCTATCCCCTTACTCTCTAGTTCTTTTATTAAAGTACTTTCAGTATATCTCGGTAAAGGTTTTGTGAAGTGTTGGGTCTGTTTTAATTCATCAATATTTAAAGAAGTACTTTTTTCAAGTCCGAGTGGAATACTCTCATTTCTAGATTCTTCTTTATCATCAGAATCATCGTTTGTTTCTGCCTGTTCAGAATAAACTTGCATAAACCCATTAAACTTAATTGCTTGACCGTATGCTTTAAAAAGATATTCATCAACCGATATCTCTACAACTGTTGTTTCGAGTATTGCCGGATTCATTTGTGAGGCAACAAATCGTTTCCAAATCAAGGAATATAATTTGAAGGAAGCGTCATCCAGAAACTCTTTTACAAATTCGGGGGTATATTTAACTGAAGTTGGTCGAATTGCTTCGTGTGCATCCTGAACATTACTCTTTTTCTTATCGAATGAATTAGAAGTGTCAGGTAGGTATTCTTCACCATAAACCGATTTAATATGATTGCGAAGATCAGAAAGAATTTCTTCACTTATTCTTGTCGAATCAGTTCTCATATAAGTTATTAAACCAACTGTTCCTTCTTTCCCCAGATCGATACCCTCATAGAGTTTCTGTGCGATGCCCATTGTCTGTTTAGCTCTTAATCTTAAAGCCTTTGAAGCTTCTGATTGAA
>JAGUXE010000238.1 GCA_020061995.1 Ignavibacteriales bacterium
CCATTTGCGTTTATCCGAAACGTAAACAAGATCACCAGGATCAGCAGCCATCTTTGTCATATCATTTTTAGAAAAATGCATCAGATCATCTGTATCATCTTGTAGTTTCCAATTAACTTTAATTACCTCCCCATCACGATCATTAACTTTGCGTCCCTTAAAAGTTTCTTTTGCTTTTGCAATACCCCACACAGTCAATCCTTCTGTATGTGTTCCTTCAGAATATTTTGAATAGTAGTTTGATGCGAGCACAACAAAAACTAACATCACAATAGTTAGTCCAAAGAGTATTGGTAAAGAGGCAACATTAAAAATTATCATCATAAATATTGCACCGGATACAAATGTAATTCCTGCCATAATTGTTTTATGATTTGATCTAGTTTTTATTTTTTCAATAATTTTTATCTGCCAATTCCCTGTAACGGTTGTAAGAACACCAACAAATGAACAAACAAATAAATTGTATAAAGCTCCAATGTAAGTGTAAGGATGTTTCGCATCGAAAGCAGTTCCGTGATCAAATATTTGAACTAATGGACGTGGGTAATACATACCTAGTACCATCAATGCCACACCAACTACAAATGTAGCGATTACAGATGCGTTTGTAAACTTTTTCCAGAATACTCCAAGAAATATTGCAACTACGAGAGGAGGGGTAAGCGTAGAATGAAAAAATCCGTGTGCTTCATATACTGTAGGAAATTCGCTAAAAGGAATCACTGCCAACACACCCATAAGAGTAAATATTACGGTTGCAATTCTTGCAGCACCTAATTCCTGTTTATCTTCTTCCTTCCAGGTCATTACTTTTTTACTGAGCCATTTTTTTGCCGGTCGATGAATATCATTGATATAAACTGCCGCCGTTGCATTAAGCAAAGTATCCACGGTGGACATAAGTGCGGCAGTTAGCGCAGCCATAATAAATCCGAATACACCAGGATATGAAATTATGTTAGCAACCACTACAAATATTGCATCAGGATCTGTGTTTGGTGAAACAACTTCAGGATTTGCTACAGAAATTGCCTTTGCAATCCATCCGGCATTACCAACTACAATTGCAGAAATTGGAAGCATAAATAAAATATTAAATGTTGCAGCTTTACGTCCCTCATCAACACTCTTGGTTGCCATAAAACGCATTACCAATCCCATATTCATAAATAAAAATCCTACAGAACCTGCAACACCATCCTGCCAGAAAATTCCTACAAAGTTAAATCCGGGGGGATCATTAAAATGTGCCAAAGGTAGTTTCCAAGTTGTAGGCAACAAATCCCAAAATATTCCAAATCCACCTATGAAGTCAAGACCAAGAAAAAATACTAAACCGCCTGCAAATATTAATATGAAACCTTGAGCAAGATCAGTAAAGATAACAGCTGTTTGTCCGCCGTAAGTAATATAGATCCCAACTATTAACGCAATAACAATTACTAATCCCATTAATGTGGTTTCAATATGGATTCCAAGTAATGTAAAATCCTGAGGCAGCAATGGCAGGATAGCTTTTCCCATAGTTAAAAATCCAATGCCAACGTAGCCGATCATATATAGTAAAATTAAAATGGTTGCTAGAAATCTTGTCCCTGGTGAAAATCTTTTTTCAAAGTATTCAGGTATTGATTTAATTCTTGTATATACAATTATTGGCAGCCATCCGAAAATAAAGAAAGGGACAAAAAACCAATCGTTCATATAAGTCATAGTAGAGGCAAAACCATCAGTAAAACCTTTTGCTGAGTATTTTATAAAACTGTGGCTTCCAACTCCGGTAGCAACAATAGACATTGCAATAAGCCACCAGGCAAAACGTCTGCCGCCAAAAAAGAAATCTGTAGTTGTGCGATTGTACTTGCCGAAGTATGAACCGAAAACCATAATTGCAACGAAGTAAACAACCATTACAATCCAATCGGTCGATGTACCTAAACTGTGATGTACTTCCATATAAATCTATCCTGATATTTTTGTGAAACTGTTTAAGTGATAATTTGTAAACTATTTAAAGATATAATGCAGCTAAGATTAACAGAACATGAATAACCATAAAATAAAAGAAACCAAAGATTGAAACATTCCACCAGTAGCGATGTCTTTTCTTCTCAAAATCTACAGCCTTGGATTTCTTAACGATAATTAGTCCGCTTAAAAAGAACGCTCCTCCAACACCATAAAGGTATATAAATGATAACCAGGTTTGTTCAAATGTGGGCATAAAAAATCCTTAAAAATTATGTTGTTAATATAAATCTCGAATTACTCAACTTACTGGAAATACATAGTTTAATTCGAGTTGATATTCACCCGAATAAGTGTACACAAAATTAGCAAATTAATTTATTTTTAATAATGAAATTTGCTCTGAATAATGTATTAATAAATAGACCTAAAATTCGGAAATCTCATATAATAATTTACGTATGATTTAAACATACGTACTTGCAACTAAAGCGTCGCCCCAGGACAGGGATGCCGATTAGAAAGACTACGTCAATAATTTAGCAAACTGTGCTTAACTTTCATCGTAAGCGCAGTTTGCAACAA